>CAWUMW010000076.1:0-10030 GCA_963923415.1 uncultured Hyphomicrobiales bacterium
GCGCTTTTCGCTAAAAAGTCCGGTCCATGATCAAGACCCAGAAAGACCAAGGCAGGCCCCGCTGAAATCGGCAACGTGGCAATCATCGCTCCAATAAACGGACCCGATCGCTCCACCATCAAAGAAGCCGTGACAACAATGCCCATTGTCAAAGCCAATTTGGCGGCTATTACCAAAGCAAGATCAGGCACCATCAAGCCCACTCCGAACAGCACTGCATGTTATGAAAAAGCCCTAGCGCAGTTCGGTGGATCTGTCAGGGGCACGCAGCACATGGCAGCCCCGCATCACTGCACATCGCATCAGCGCATCAGCGCATCAGCGCATCAATAAGGGACTGTCCTTGAGGAAAGCACGCAAGCCGATTAAGAGGCCGACCGACGCGCCCACAGATCCATCAAGGTGCCCACAATGCCGCGCCGGAAAAACATCACGCATAACACGAAAATCACCCCTTGAATCACCGTGACCCATGAGCCGAGTTCGGCCAGATAATTTTCCATCGAGACGATCACAAAAGCGCCCACCGCAGGACCGAAAATTGTGCCCACACCCCCAAGCAAGGTCATCAGCACCACTTCTCCCGACATCTGCCAACTCACATCGGTCAGGCTGGCCAGTTGGAATACCAATGCTTTCACTGCCCCTGCTAAACCAACCAAGGTCGCAGACAACACAAAGGCCGCTAATTTATAGTGATCAACTTTATAGCCGAGAGAGGTTGCACGGGCCTCATTCTCACGCACCGCCCGCAAAACCTGACCAAAGGGAGAGTGAATAATCCGGTAAATTAATAAAAAGCTCAGGAAGAACAAAATCGCGACAAAGACATACATCACCTTGTCGGATTCTAAACTGATCAATCCGAATAATTTGCCACGGTGAACACTTTGAATTCCATCTTCACCGCCGGTAAACTTGGCCTGCAAACAAAAGAAGAAAACCATTTGCGCAAAGGCCAAAGTAATATTGGCAAAATAAATTCCACGAGAGCGAATAGTCAGCATACCAATGACAACGCCCAAGACCATCGCAATCAGTGTGCCGAATAAGATGGCCAATTCAGGCGTAAAGCCCCACACTTTGGCGGCATGGGCGCTGCCATAACTGGCCATGCCGAGAAAGGCTGCATGCCCGAACGACAAAAGCCCCGTAAATCCCAGCAAAATATTGAAGGCGCAGGCAAACAGCGCAAAGCAAAGGGCCTTCATCAAAAAGACCGGATAAATGACAGTGGGACCGATCACCAAGAAGAGCGCCAAAGCAGCAAAAGGCTTCCAGCTTAACGGTGTGGCGGTTGAAGAGGCAGCAGAGGGACCAGCATGGGCAGACATGATCTCAGGCTCCCTTTCCAAACAAACCGGACGGACGGATCAACAACACAATCGCCATAATCACAAAGATCACAGTACTGGAGGCTTCCGGATAAAAGACTTTGGTCAGGCCTTCAGCAATCCCCAGTCCAAACCCGGTAATGATCGACCCTAAAATCGATCCCATCCCGCCGATCACCACAACAGCGAACACCACGATAATAATATTGGACCCCATCAAGGGGCTGACCTGATAGATCGGGGCCGCCAACACGCCGGCAATGGCCGCCAGCGCCACACCAAAACCATAGGTCAAGGTGATCATGCGCGACACATTCACACCAAAGGCCTGCACCAGAGCAGGATTTTCGGTTGCCGCCCGCAGATAAGACCCAAGCCGTGTATGCTCAATCGCAAACCACGTTCCCAAACAGACCGCGAGCGAGAACACAATCACCCAGGCGCGATAATTGGGCAAAAACATGAAGCCGAGATTCGTGCCGCCCGACAATTCTTGCGGGATGCGATAAGGCAAACCCGATGCGCCGAAATTTTGCCGAAACACGCCTTCTAAAATCAGCGCGAGACCAAAGGTCAACAGCAATCCATAAAGATGATCGAGGTCACGCAATTGTTGTAAAAACAACCGTTCAATGACGACGCCGAGCGCACCTGTTAGCACAGGAGAAATAAGCAACGCCCACCAATAGCCCATGCCTAACCAATTTAACAACATCCACGCGACAAAGGCGCCAATCATATAGAGCGCGCCATGGCAAAAATTGATGATATTGAGCATGCCGAAAATCACGGCGAGCCCGAGACTCAATATGGCATAAAATGCCCCATTGATCAGACCAATCAGCAATTGGCCGAACAATGCCTGAGAACTAATCCCAAAAATCTCAATCATGCATCTTCTCTTTTGCGGTCGCGTTTAACCAGCACTTGCTTGTGCAAGGGAGCGTAAAAAACCAAAGCTTCACTCACCCATCGGGTTTGGCTAGCCTCTACTTCCTGTTAAGAAACGGAGCCGGCATCAAACCGGCTCCATCATGATCGTCAAATCGTCGCTCTGTTAGTTAACCAGAGGGCATCCACCGTCTTTGAGTGGACGGAACGCTTCTTCAGCCGGAATGGTGGTGAGGATCTTGTAATAATCCCAAGGCTTCTTGGACTCTTCCGGCTTTTTGACTTCGACTAAGAACACAGGATGGATTTGGCGCCCGTCCTGACGAACTTGTCCCTTGCCCATCACGCTGTCTTCGGTGGGGAATTCTTTCATTTTCTTCACAACGGCTGCGCCATCCGCTTTGGTATTGAGCGCATAAACAGCTTTGAGATAGTGATAGACAGAGGAATAAACACCGGCATGGATCTTACCGGGATATTTGCCCCCATTGAGTTTTGAAAACCGCTCAGCAAATTTGCGCGTGTCATCATTGGTGTCCCAATACCAGCCATCGGTAAAGGTCAACCCTTGTGCAACCTGCAGGCCCAGCGCATGCACGTCATTCACATCCACCAGCAAGCCAGCCAATTTTTGACCCGCTTTGGTGATGCCAAATTCTGACGCGCCCTTGATGGAGTTGGTGGTATCACCGCCCGCATTCGCCAAGCCGATCACTTTGGCTTTGGAGGCTTGCGCTTGCAACAAGAAGGACGAGAAGTCTTGTGTATTGAGCGGCACACGCACAGAGCCTGCAACTTTGCCGCCTTCTTTCTGCACAACTGCCGCCGTGTCACGCTCTAAGGCATAACCGAATGCATAATCCGCAGTTAAGAAGAACCAGCTATCGCCGCCCTGTTTCACCATCGCGCGGCCTGTGCCATTGGCCAGCATCCATGTGTCATAGGCCCAGTGAATGGTATTGGGCGTGCATTTCGCCCCCGTCAGATCCGAGGTTGCAGCCCCTGAATTCAGGAACACTTTGTTCTTTTCCTTGGTGATGTCGTTGACCGCCAAAGCCACCGCAGAATTGGGCACGTCTAGAATGACGTCGACACTGTCTTGATCATACCATTGACGCGCAATCGAGGCGCCGACATCGGCTTTATTTTGGTGGTCCCCACCAATCACCTCAACCTTCATGCCCTTGGCCGCTGCGCCAAAATCCTCAATCGCCAGTTTGGCCGCAATCACCGAACCGGGGCCAGACAAATCCGCATAAAGGCCCGACATATCCGACAACACACCCAATTTAATGGGCTGTCCGGTATATTGTTGCGCCTGTGATGGAACACAAGCAACCGCCAAAAAGGCGCCTGCCAGCAAAGAGTGATAAAGTGCTTTCATGCTCAGTCTCCTCCCTCAAACGATAATCAAACAAGACGTTTTAGACGCCCAGATACTCATTCAGTTTTTGAATATTCGAGTCCAGATTGCTATTTTCGATTTCATCAATCACCCGGCCACTTTCCATCACATAAAAGCGATCAGCCACCGTTGCCGCAAACCGGAAATTTTGTTCAACCAGCAAAATCGTAAAACCAGCTTCTTTCAGCCGTTTAATGGTCAAGGCGATTTGCTGGATGATCACCGGAGCCAATCCTTCGGTCGGTTCATCGAGCAACAATAACCGCGCGCCTGTGCGCAAAATACGCGCGATTGCCAGCATTTGCTGTTCGCCACCTGAAAGTTTCGTGCCCTGCGAATGCAGACGCTCTTTCAAATTCGGAAACAGCGTAAAAATCTCCTCAACCGACAATCCACCGGGCCGCACCTGTGGCGGCAGCAATAAATTTTCCTGTACATCGAGAGAGGAAAAAATACCGCGCTCTTCCGGGCAAATCGCCAGACCAGCCCGGGCAATTTTATTGGAGGGCCAGCTGACAATGTCTTGTCCCTCAAACACAACAGATCCGGTGCGTTTGCCTACCATCCCCATAATCGATTTGATGGTGGTGGTTTTTCCTGCCCCATTGCGCCCCAACAGGGTCACCACTTCTCCCTCACGCACATTGAGAGAGACGCCATGCAAAATATGCGATTCGCCGTACCACGCCTCAAGATCGCGCACATGGAGCATCGCAGGATGTGACGTTGTTTCGTGATCCTTATGCATGCGCCGTCCCCAAATAGGCTTCTACAACGCGCGGATCGGAGGACACGGTTTTATAATCGCCCTCTGCTAACACTTCACCCCGCGCCAAAACCGTAATGCGATCCGACAAGCCTGACACCACCGACAGATTATGCTCAACCATCAAGACCGTTTTATTATGCGCTACCCGTTTCACCAATGCCGAAATGCGTTCGACATCCTCATGTCCCATCCCGGCTGTTGGCTCATCAAGCAGGATCATTTCCGGATCCAGCGCAAGCGTGGTGGCAATTTCCAAAGCCCGTTTGCGGCCATAGGCCAATTCAACCGCCGGCACCTTTTCAAAAGCCAGCAAACCGACATCATTGAGCAATTCGCGCGCCTTCTCGTCAAAGTCGTGCAAAATCTGTTCCGAGCGCCAGAAATCAAATGATCCACCACGCTGCCGTTGCAAGGCAACCCGGACATTTTCTAGGGCAGTGAAATGTGGAAAAACCGCAGAAATCTGGAATGACCGCACAAGCCCCAAACGCGCCACATCGGCGGCGGCATAATCGGTAATGTCACGGCCATTATAATGAATCGTGCCGCTGGTTGGCGGCAAAAATTTGGTCAGCAAATTAAAACAGGTGGTCTTGCCCGCACCATTGGGACCTATGATGGCGTGTATGGTGCCCCGCTTCACCTGAATATTGACGCCTTTGACCGCCACAAAGCCCTTAAATTCCTTGGTCAGGCCATGCGTTTCCAGAATAATGTCGTCAGTTCCTGCCATAATAGCCCTGATGATCCTGTGCGTTTCTAACCATTCAAGGGGTCTTTTTGCCCCGATCCGAAGACGTTAGATCACAACTTATCGCAAGACACAACTGCCTTGCAGATTTTGCATAGGTTTTTGATTGTAAAACCAAAATACTGCTTCGCACAGACAACACCACAAGATGCTGATGCCTTGGGATGATGCTTCTTCACCTCCCCCACGCTCTAGAGGGTGATTGTTTTTGGGATCAATGATAAAACTAAAAAATGCCACGATAAAGGCCCAAAAAGTTAGACCTTTGGCCACCGATCGCTAACGGCCACTGGCAATCTGACTTAATTCGGGCTGTACACCGCCAACAATGAATTTTACGATTTCATCCATAGTCGTCTCTTTGGTTTTGCGCTCAGCGATGGTTTTCCCGGTTTGTAAAACAATAATCCGATCAGCCACCGAGAAAACATCTTGCAAGCGATGACTAATAATAATCACCGAGACACCATCCGCCCGCAAATTGGTGATGATATCAAGCACTTTGCCCACTTCTTTGACTGCCAAAGCGGCGGTCGGCTCATCCATGATGACCAGCTTGGCCTCAAACGCAACTGAGCGCGCAATGGCCACAGCTTGTTGTTGGCCGCCAGACATTTTTTCAACCAACAAACGCACAGATTTCACATTGATCCGCAACCGTTGCAGCAGCTCAACGGTTTTACGCTCCATCAGCTGTTCATCTAATACCTGAACAAAGGGCATGAGAGCATGCGCGCAGCGCAATTCGCGCCCTAAAAAAACATTCGCTACCACATCAAGGTTAGGGGCCAAGGCTAGATTTTGATAAATCATTTCGATGCCAGCCCGCCGCGAGGCATTGGGATTGGCAAAGACCACCTTTTCGCCTGAAATTCTGATCTCGCCTTGATCAGGTTGGTGCACGCCGGTCAAGACTTTCATGAAGGTGGATTTGCCTGCGGCGTTATCGCCTACAAGCCCAATCACTTCCCCCGGCATCAAGGTTAAAGAAGCACCGGAAAGGGCTTGCACCGGCCCGAAGGACTTGTGGATATTGATCAGCTCGACCAGAGGTTTATTTGACATCCCGCCGCCTCACGCTTGAACCCGTTTCAACTGATCCACATAAACGGCCGTGGCAATGATCACGCCAATCGCCACCATCTGATAATAAGAGGACACATTGATCAGATTGAGGCCGTTGGTCAGAATTGCCATCACCACCACACCAAGAAAAGTATTGCGGATACTGCCCTTACCGCGGCCCAAAGCGGTGCCGCCAATCACGGTAGCGGCAATTGATTCAAGCTCCATGCCCTCGCCTAGCGTGGCATGTGCAGACACCGCGCGCGATGTCAGCACCAAGGCCGCAAGCCCTACTAAGGCCCCGTGCAGCGACCAGACCATAATTTTGACCCGATCAATATTAATGCCAGAAAACAGCGCCGAATCTTGATTACCCCCAATGGCATAGACATGTCGCCCGAACCGCGTTCGCAACATCAAAAATGAACAGATCAAAAACACCGCCAACGCAATCAGAGCTGGAACGGGAAGCGTTAAAAATTGCCCTGCGCCCAGCCAGCCAAATTCAAACGGCATATCGGTAATGGGCAGACCACCAGAAATAATCAAAGCAAGGCCACGTGCAGCTGAATACATGGCCAAAGTGGCAATAAAAGCGGGCAAGCCTGCCTTGGCAATCATCACCCCATTCAGCGCGCCAATCAGTAATCCCAAACCAATTGCCGAAAGGCACCCGATCACCAATCCATGATCGACCATGATCAACGAACTCGACACGCTGATCAGACCAATCACCATACCCGCTGAGAGATCAAACCCACCTGACAAAATCACCACTGTTTGCCCGCAGGCAACGATCCCTAAAATCGCTGTCTGACGGGCCACATTGCGCAGATTGGTGCCACTATAAAAATTTGGATTCAAAGATGAAAAAACGATGCATAGAGCAATGATAATCAAAATCATACCTAATCCATTCATGTCGAGACGATAAGACTTGATCGCCTCGATCCATGAACGCTTGATACTAGCGTCGGACTGTTCGCTCATCAGACAACCATTTTTTTACAAGCCTATTGGATAAGAATGGAGCGCCCCATTACTCCTTTAAATGGGGGGCTTCCAGCCCTTGGGCTGGCGGATCGCAGAAATATCCACCGTATCGGCATTGTCCTTGGTAATGCTGATGGAGGGGGTAAAGACCTCATCGGGGACCGGCTGCTTTGCCAAAGCCATCAAAGCCAGTCTGACACCCCAGCGTCCCATCGTGACCGGTGATTGGGCCATGGTTGCCGAAATCCATCCCTCACGCACAAAGCGCTCTGTATCATCGTTGTAATCAACTGTGGTGATGACCACTTGACCGGGAGACTTGCCTTGTGCGCGCAAAGCCTGCGCCGCACCAATCGCCAACCGATCAGCCCCGGTATAAACGGCGTCAATCTTGTTGAAGGCTTGCGACCAATCCTCCATCAATTTCAAGCCGCGATCCGTCGCATTGGGGGTCCATTGTTCAGACAAAATTTTGATGTCGGGATATTTGGCCACAACATCCTGAAAACCTTTTGCGCGGTTGATAAAGGCACTATTGCCCGACACACCACTCATCATGACAACATTGCCTTTGCCTTTTAACGCAGAGACAATGAACTCACCTTGCATTTTTCCAGTTTCATAATCATCAGACCGAATCCGCCCCAACACTTTGGGATGCTCGCTCATGATATTGACATTGACCACCGGGATACCGGCAGCCAAAGCCTGATCCACCTGCGCCATCGCGGTCACACTGGTTCCAGGCACAAAGGCGATCACATCGACTTTGTTGGCGATTAAATCCTCCATTTGTGAAACCTGCTTGGCCACATTTTTATGTTCGCCGGCATCATACATGATGACTTTCATGCCCATTTTTTGGGCCTCATCGGTAAAGCCATAGGCTTGCGCGACAAAATGCGGAATCGCCAAATTCGGCTCTAACACACCAATCGTATAGGACTTATCGGGCTTAGCTTGCGGCTTGATTTTTTCTTCTGCCTGCCCTGATGCATGCGCAACAATCAGCGCCATTCCTGCAAATGTAACGGTTTTTAACCACGTCCCTGGCATTGCGTCCTCCACTTTGATTGAAGATGAATTCCGGCATTGTCTCGTGTAAAATTATTTCAATGCGCCGCCTGAGAAGCTGCGTCCCGGCACCGCCATATAAAGCCCGACATTTTGTCCCCCATCGGTTTCAATGACACTACCTGTCGTATAGCTGGCTTCTGGCGTGGCTAGAAAAACAGCCAGTTTCGCCACATCCTCTCCCGTGCCGATCCGGCCCAGGGGCGTAAAGGCTTCACGGCCTTTTTTGATCTCTGCATTCGAATACATGCCATCAGTGCCCGGCGTATGAATGAAGCCGGGCGCAATCGCATTACAGCGAATCCCATACTGTCCCCATTCCAACGCAACCTGTTTGGTCAACATGATAATGCCCGCTTTCACCGTGCTGTAAGAGCCCGCGAAATTATAAGGCGACAGTCCGGCAATTGACGCAATATTGATCACACAACCGGCTTTGTTGGCGATCATGTGTCGCCCCACGGTTTGGGTCATCAAAAAAGACCCTTTTAAGCCGATATTGATCGTGGCGTCCCATGCCTCATCGCTCAGCTCTTCAAGCCGCCCCGGCACAATCCGCATGGCATTATTTACCAGAATATCAATCCGCCCGTATAAAGACAAAGCCTTCTCAACAAGCCGCTCGACATCCGCCCGCTTGGTAACATCGGCCTGAATGCCGCTGGCTGTGCCGTGCTTTTGCACCAGCTCAGCGCTTTGCTTGGTTGTCACAGGATCAATATCAGACACAACAACGCGTGCCCCTTCGCGTGCAAAGGCCAAAGCAATATCTTGTCCGATACCACGCCCACTTCCCGTTATGATCGCTGTTTGACCCTGCAACCGCATCGTTCCACCCATCGTGTTTATAAATTATTGTTTGATCCATTGAAGATCGTTTGAGCCTATCATTGTTTCAAGGCGTCGCGCTGTCAAGCACAGGACTTCTGCATCAAATCCCATCATGCAGAAAGGCATGAAGCCCTCAGATCTTTATTGCTTGTGATGCACACAACAGTTTCTGCATTGCATACGCACCATGAAAACAGCGGTAAAAATTTTCAGAAACAGTTTGTCCGCGCAGAGATGCAATAATCCACACCTTATAGCGCGTGCAGGCAACGCATTTGGTGCAGTGCACCTAGGGTCAGACCTCATTAATTTTTTTAACAACTCGATTCGGGACGGTGATGTTGAGAGTTGAGGCCCTTTGACACGGTTTTGCGTCTCAAACGGCCCCAATCGGTTATGAATTGACCATCCCCGCACAAATTGATTAACTACGAGAAACACCCATCAAACAGGGGCGTGACCCCACAAAAATCGGTACCACCGGGCCGGTTTCTTTTTGCCAAGGGAGACGTTATGGAACTGTCATCACTCACCGCTCGCCAGATGTATGAACAGGCCAAAGCCAATCCAACCCGCAAAAAATTCGGGTTTGGCCGCAAGCCGATGCTGATCAATATTGATTTGCAATGCGCCTATACGCGGGTTGATGAATTTGTCACGGCCTATGAAACCGACCCCAAACAGCTCGATTACATCAATCAATTGGTAGATCTGGCGCGCGCCAAACATTTGCCCATTACATGGACCTATGTGGCCTATATGGAATCAGGGGAAGATTGCGGTGTTTGGGGCACCCGCACCAACACCCCCGATTCCTTGCAAAATATCAAAGCCGGTTCACGCCGCGCAGAATTTGATCCGCGGCTGCATGTGGATCGGGTCAAAGATATTATTCTCAACAAGCGCATGGCCTCTCC
>CAWUMW010000077.1:0-9961 GCA_963923415.1 uncultured Hyphomicrobiales bacterium
GATGTAGAGAGGTCTCGTGGGCTCGGAGATGTGTATAAGAGACAGATAATCAAGTTGCTGGTCATTCATGAACTCTTCGTCCTCGTTGGGACGGTAATTGGGATCATAAACAACCGGCTTTCTCACACGGCGAATTTCGGGCCTGATAGGGGCAACCGGTTCAGACATGGGTTGAGAAGAGACTTTTAACGATTGAAGCACTGCCTTGCCCGGCTTTGCAGCAGTCTTTTGGGCTGAGCCTGCAGCCCCTGATGAGGCATGACCACTGATCCGCCCCTGAGCAGCAGCGTGAGAAGCCGTCGCTGATGCTTTTGACTTAACAGCGGCTGCCGATGGTTTTTGAGTAGAAACCGCTTTTTCACCAGACACAGGGGCCTGACCGCCCTTTGATTTTGACGCAGACGCAGATGCCTTCGTCGCTGCTTGCGGGGATGCGGCAGGCTTAACCGCTGACACTTTACCGGCTGCCGCTTTTGAAGGAGCTGTGCTGGCCGAAGCGGTGGCTTTGGTTGAAGACTTAGCGGCCGGCCGAACTGCTGCGGTCTTCGCAGATGATTTTTTAGCCTCGACAACTTTGGAAGTCGTTGACTTTTTATCAGCCGTTGATTTGCTCGCTGACGCTGTGGTCTTCCCAGCAGCGGGTTTTGTCGATGCCGTTTTTGCAGCCGCCGCCTTAGGTGCGGCTTTGGAAGAAGCAGATTTAGAGGAAGAAATCTTGGCGGCAGATGTCTTAACTGCAGGCGCCTTGGAGGATGAAGTATTGGAGGATGAAGTTTTGGAGGAAGTGGAAGACTTGGTTTTTGACGCAGACTGATTGGCTGGCTTGGTGGCCACGGCTTTTTTAGCAGCCGCTTTCTTGGCGGCAGCCTTTTGAGCCTCTTCAGCCTTTTTCTTTGCGGCTACAGCCGCTTTTTCCGCTGCAGAAGACTTTTGAGTCTTAGAAACGGTTTTCGATGTCTTTGCGGCTTTTTTCATGGTCTTTGCCATAGATTTCCCCCAGAAGCGCGGGTTCTATATATCCATGGTCTTGCTGCATCGCAACGCTTTAAATCAATGCCTATCCACATAAAACAACGCAAAAATGCGGGTTTTTTTACTTTTGCGGCGATCTGAACCGATCCAGCCGTCCCATGCCCCAAGTGATCTCGTTCCAATGTTGGCAATCAAAATCCAAAACAGCGAGACAAGCTGGTGCAAAATCGAACCGCATCCGTTGCGCCGCATAACGGTCCCCAAATCCAGTCAGTGCCAGAGCCAATTCCGCACAAGCCGGATTATGTCCCACATAGAGTAAAACTTTAATATTATCTTCTATTTCTCTAATAATGTTGAATAATTCGTCTTTTTGAGCGGAATAAAGATCGGATACAATGCGTCGACTATGCGATGTCCCTGCCTGTAAAAACGCTGCATGGGTTGCTTGTGTGCGCTGTGCAGGGGACACGATCGCCAGATCCGGCCAAAGCATTTCCGTCTGACAATAGTCAGCCATAGCTTGCGCCTCTGCCTCGCCTTGCTCGGACAGAACACGCTCAAAATCCGGCATGGATCCCTGCGGAACCGCCGTGGCATGCCTCAACAGCATCAAACGCAGCATCAATGCCCCTCCCGGCGATTGAGAAAGGCAACGCGCTCGAACAAATGCACATCCTGTTCATTTTTAAGCAAAGCACCATGCAAAGGGGGGATCAGCTTTTTGGCTTCATTCTCGCGTAAAACATCCGGCCCGATATCTTCCACCATCAGCAATTTGAGCCAATCCAACAATTCCGACGTTGAGGGTTTTTTTCGCAATCCGGGCAAATCTCTGATTTCAAAGAACAATCGCAAAGCTTCCGAGATCAGACGGCCTTTCAGATCGGGAAAATGCACCGCAATGATCTCACGCATCGTCTCTTCATCGGGAAAGCGGATATAGTGAAAGAAGCAGCGCCGAAGAAAGGCATCGGGCAGTTCTTTTTCATTATTCGACGTGATGATCAAAATGGGACGCTGTTTGGCGCGGATGGTCTCGCCCGTCTCATAAACGAAAAATTCCATCCGATCCAATTCCAGCAACAGATCATTGGGAAATTCAATATCGGCCTTATCAATTTCATCAATCAGCAGCACCGGGCGCTGATCGCTCTCGAACGCCTCCCACAATTTACCCTTACGGATATAATTGCGGATATCCGAAACGCGCGGATCGCCAAGCTGGCTGTCCCTTAGCCGAGACACGGCATCATATTCATAAAGCCCTTGAGCAGCTTTCGTCGTTGACTTCACATGCCAGGTGAGCAAAGGCACGCCCATCGCCCGGGCAATTTCCTCGGCCAAAACGGTCTTTCCGGTGCCCGGCTCGCCCTTGACCAAAAGAGGACGCTGCAAAGCAATAGCGGCATTCACAGCCACCGTCAGATCCCGCGGGGCCACATAAGTATCTGTGCCTTCAAAACGCATGCTGTCTGTCCTATATAAGATAGAGGCTGGAATTTCTTCACTTTGTCTGGCAACGGTTGGCTGGAAATCGGCCAAAGGTCAAGAGACAAGCCTTTAAGCAAACCTCAAAACGGTGAGGCTAACGGTTTGAACGACATCGTGAGCACACGCATGGGAACAGGCATCGTCTTGCCCTCCCGCATGAAGGACGAAATGAAGGACGAATTGTGATGGACTCATCAACGAGAGTTTATACAATCCGCACATTGCCGAGTTGGGCCTTGGCTCTGATCGGCGTGGTCGGCACAGCTGTTGGCTTTGCAATCTTTATTCTTGGGGCGGGATTACTGCTCTTTCTGGTGCCCATATTGATTGGGGCTGCGTTCATTGCGCGTTGGCGACTGCGCCATTTGGCACAACAGGCTTATCAGGAGCGGCAATCAGAAGGCCCCCCGGTCATAGATGGCGAATTTAAGGTTGTCAAAGAGCGTCGCGGCAAGCTTCGTCTCTTTCGTTAACAAAAGGCTTTAATTCTTTATGCTTCAAGGTTTTTTTGTAGAATTACGAGCCGCTAAAATTCCTGTTACCTTACGGGAATTCCTCGGACTCCTTGAAGGGCTTGAGAAAGATCTCGCCTCCCGATCCGTCGATGATTTTTATTATCTGGCACGCGCCGCCTTGATCAAAGACGAGCGACACCTTGATCGGTTTGATCAAATTTTTGGTCGTTATTTCAAAGCTCTTCAGAATAAAATTGAAGCTGGTTCTGAACTAACAGAGCAAGCTGTGATCCCCGAAGCCTGGTTACGGAAAATGGCGGAGCGGCATTTAGATCCTGAAGAACGAGCAAAGATTGAAAAGCTCGGCTGGGACAAGCTTTGGGAAACGCTGCAACAGCGGCTGCGTGAGCAAAAAGGCCGCCACCAAGGGGGAAGCAAATGGATCGGGACAGCCGGAACATCCCCCTTTGGGGCCTATGGTACGCATCCGGAAGGGATCCGCATTGGCCAAGAGGGTAATCGCAATTTCAGCGCGGTTAAAGTTTGGGATAAAAGAGAATTCAAAGACTTAGACGACAGTGTTGAACTTGGAACCCGTGCCATCAAAATTGCATTGCGCCGCCTACGTCAATTTGCCCGCACGGGGGCTGCCGAAGAACTGGATCTGGATGGGACGATCAGAGGAACAGCAGAAAAAGGATTTCTCGATGTCAAATTGCGGCCTGAACGCCGCAATGCGGTAAAAGTCTTGCTGTTTCTCGATGTCGGCGGATCGATGGACTATCATGTAGAACGGGTGGAAGAATTATTTTCTGCTGCCAGGGCTGCTTTCAAGCATCTTGAATTTTTTTACTTCCATAATTGCCCCTATGAGCGGCTTTGGAAGAATAATCGCCGCCGCCATGCAGAGGGCACACCGACTTGGGATGTCATCCATACCTATGGGTCAGACTATCGGGTGGTCTTTGTGAGCGATGCCGCCATGAGCCCTTATGAAATTGCCATGCCGGGCGGCTCGGTCGAACATTGGAATGAAGAAGCAGGCGGGGTCTGGCTTGGCCGGATTCTTGAACATTTCAAACAGGCCATCTGGATCAATCCGGTTCCTCAACCGCATTGGGGCTATACCCAATCAACTGTCATGCTGCAAAAGCTGATGGAGGGACGCATGGTTCCTCTGACCTTAGAGGGACTTGATCAAGGCATGCGCTTATTATCGAGGGCCTGACTTTTAGAAGAGGAAAGTATGACGCCCTCATTTCATCCGCTCGGCTCGCAACCGGGCCCAATAGTCTAACCGTTTGCGGATTTCGCGCTCAAAGCCACGCTCCACCGGCTCATAAAAAGTCTGGCGGCCTAAGCCATCGGGAAAATAGTTCTGTCCGGAAAAGGCATCGGGCGCATCATGATCATAGGCATAGCCTGCTCCATAGCCCTGCTGTTTCATAAAAGAGGTAGGCGCGTTCAAAATCACTTTGGGGGGCATGAGCGAACCCGCCGACTTGGCCTGAGCGAGCGCTTGTTTCCATCCCACATAAACCGCATTCGATTTTGGCGCTGTTGCCAGATAAACCGCACATTCGGCTAGCGCCAATTCTCCTTCGGGGGAGCCGAGAAATTCATAGCTCTCCTTCGCTGCAAGGGCGATACTCAGCGCTTGTGGATCGGCAAGGCCAATATCTTCACTCGCCATGCGGACCAGTCTGCGCGCTAGAAAAAGTGGATTTTCTCCGGCATCGACCATACGGGCCAGCCAGTACAACGCCGCATCGGGATCAGACCCCCGGATAGATTTATGCAGCGCGGAAATAAGATTGTAATGGCCATCCTCACTCTTATCATAGAGAGGCGCGCGCCGCTGAACGATTTCAGACAAGCCGACAGGATCAAAAATCTCATCCGCTCGTGCTGCCCGCCAAATTTCTTCCGCCAGCGTCAACACTGCCCGCCCATCACCATCCGCCATCCGGGCCAAAGCCAACCGCGCTTCAGCATCCAAAGGCAAAGGCTTGCCTTCAACAGCCTCTGCACGATCGAGCAAATGCAAAATTGATGTTTCATCATGCGCATGGAAGGTCAGAACCCGAGCCCGTGACAGCAAAGCTGCATTGAGCGCAAAAGACGGGTTCTCAGTGGTGGCCCCCACCAAAGTGATTGTACCGTCTTCCATGACTGGCAAAAACGCATCTTGCTGCGAGCGGTTGAACCGATGGATCTCATCCACGAACAACAAAGTGCCCTGCCCGCCTGCGCGCCGGATCCGGGCCGTTTCGAAAATTTTTTTCAGATCAGCCACACCAGAAAACAGAGCCGACAAAGGTTCAAAAGCCAAAGTCGTGACTCCGGCCAAGAGTCGCGCAACGGTCGTCTTGCCTGTACCCGGTGGCCCCCAAAAAATCAGCGATCCAAGAGAGCCCGCCTCAACCAGTCGCGTCAGCGCGCCCTGCGGCCCAACCAGATGATCCTGCCCCACGACTTCTGCTAGATGTTGGGGACGCAACCGATCCGCTAATGGCCGATATGTATCACCCTGAGACGCAAACAAATCTGCCATTCAGATTAACCACCGATCCGCGATGTGATCTTTTCACCATGACGCATGATCACCAGCGGCCAGTAATATTGCCGCGCTTTGGCCAGAGCTTCCAGTTCTTTTGTTGTCGTCACGGGCTTATTGTCGACGGATAAAACCACGTCCCCCACTTGCAAGCCGAGTTGAGCGGCTGGGGTATCAGGCGCAACCTCCGCAATCGCCACTCCATCCACCAAAACCTCAATCCCTAAATCTTCTGCTACAGCAGGCGATAGAGTCATGACCTTTGCTCCGGCCAGTGGCCAGCGGCCATTCAAGGTAAGGGTCTGGCGGGGCTTATGCTCTGGGGCAGGTGCAAGCGCGATAGTAACTTGGTTGCTGCCTTTGCCTCGCCTCACCGTTAATTTAACCGAGCCGCCAATCGGCTTTGTCGCAAATCGAAACCCAAAAGCCTCTGCATCATCGACAGAGACACCATCAATGGCGGTGATCACATCCCCTTGCTTCAATCCCGCTTCATGCGCTGGGCCAAATCCATAAACACCTGCGATCAATGCCCCTTGGGGACGATCAAGCCCCATACTCTCCGCCAATTCGGCCGTCAGAGGTTGCAGCGTGGCGCCGAACCACGGACGATGCACACGCGCTTGGCCGGCTTTAGCCGATGCCATCACAACGCGCACCATGCTCACCGGAATAGCAAAGCCTATTCCATGACTGCCACCGGACTGTGAAAAAATTGCACTGTTAATCCCGACCAATCGGCCATCAATATCAACCAAGGCGCCCCCTGAATTACCGGGATTAATGGCCGCATCGGTTTGAATAAAAAACTGGTAATCGCCAACCCCTGACAGAGTCCGCGCCAATGCGGAAACAATGCCTTGGGTCACTGTCTGCCCAACCCCAAATGGATTGCCAACCGCAATCACAAAATCACCGACCTCCAATCGATCCGCATCGCCTAGCTCAATCGCAGGAAGCCCACCATCAGGCTTAATGCGCAACAGAGCCAGATCAGACCGCGGATCGCGCAACACCACCTCTGCCGCAAATTCGCGCTTGTCCGCCAAAGCAACCCGGAGCTCTGTCATGCCTTCAATTACGTGATGATTGGTGATGATCAGCCCCTCAGAATCCACGATCACGCCGGACCCCGCTGAACGGCGCACACGATCTTGTTGAGGAAATTGATTGCCAAAGAATTGGCGAAAGACCGGATCATTGAACAAGGGATTGACCGGTGCTTTTTCGATCCGCGCACCATAGACATTGACCACGGTCGGGGTCACCTTTTTAACCACCGGCGCGAAGGTCAGGCGAACCTCACCCCGCGTTGCAGGCACGGTCTGCGCATGCCCCATGGCCCCGCACAAGCCAATAACAACAACCAAGAGGCTTAAATATTTGATCAGGCGCATTGCGGATCTGTCCGATTCAATTGGCTAAAATTCTTCCCATACAGAGTAACAAAATTTAGGAAGGAAAAAAGGAATTTTAAAGGCGCGCGCTCTCTTGATGTCACAGTCTCATTTTTCATTTGATTGTGATACGGTTCATCTCACCACAATTTGATGGCTCCAGAGCGTCCCATTTAATAAAAAAACTGGATTGACGCGCAACTTACAGCCGCACGCAATCCTCTTGTCGTCGGCTCACGCATCGGGGCAACAAAAAAGGCAGCCGAGGCTGCCTTAAATGAGTGTAAGCTTGTGTTGCGGACTGAACCAATCAAGCCGCAGAGAAGGGCTTTATTCAGCCGCATCAGCGCTTTCGGTTTTCATGGTCGGGCCGGAATCCTTACCGCGTGCCTCAACATCGCGATCCACGAATTCAATAACCGCCATCGGCGCATTGTCACCAAAACGGAAACCGGCCTTCATGATGCGGGTATAGCCGCCATGACGTTCTTTGTAACGCGGGCCAAGCACATCAAACAGCTTGCGAACCAAAGCAACATCTTTGATCTGCGAAATGGCTTGACGACGGGCATGCAAATCGCCGCGCTTGCCGAGTGTGATCAGTTTTTCAACAACCGGACGCAAGTCCTTTGCCTTCGGCAAAGTTGTGATGATCTGCTCGTGCTTGATCAACGCCTGACACATATTGGCGAACATCGCTTTGCGGTGTTCTGCGGTGCGGTTAAACCGACGACCTCTAAATCCGTGACGCATGGCTCATCTCCTTCTCGAGGGTTATCCGGTCGCCGTGCCACGGTACGACCGGTTTTTCTGGACAGAGACACCCGCCTCTGCCCGCTTCATCAAACTCAATAATGTTCTTCGAAGCGCTTGGCGAGCTCTTCGATGTTTTCTGGCGGCCAACCGGCCACATCCATTCCGAGATGCAGGCCCATACCAGCGAGCACTTCCTTGATTTCGTTCAAGGACTTGCGGCCGAAATTCGGTGTGCGCAGCATTTCCGCTTCGGTCTTCTGGATCAAATCGCCGATATAAACGATGTTGTCGTTCTTGAGGCAATTTGCCGAACGCACCGACAGTTCCAACTCGTCCACTTTTTTCAACAAAGCGGGGTTGAAAGCCAATTCCGGCATGCTCGGACGCTCATCATCACGACGCGGCTCGTCAAAGTTGACGAATACATTGAGCTGGTCTTGCAAAATGCGGGCAGCAAAAGCCACGGCATCTTCAGGAACAACGCCACCATTCGTTTCAACCGTCATGATCAGCTTGTCATAATCGAGGATTTGACCTTCGCGGGTATTTTCCACGCGATAGCTGACCTTCTTGACCGGAGAGAACAGGCTGTCGACCGGGATCAAGCCAATCGGTGCATCTTCAGGACGGTTACGATCGGCAGGAACATAGCCCTTCCCGGTCCGAACGGTGAATTCCATGCGGATTTCAGCGCCTTCGTCCAATGTGCAGATCACAAGATCAGGATTGAGGATTTGCGTATCACCCGACACGGCAATATCGCCTGCGCGCACCGGACCCGGTCCTTGCTTGCGCAAGGTCATGCGCTTAGCACCGTCGGCTTGCATGCGAATGGCAATCGCCTTGATGTTCAAAATGATGTCGGTGACATCTTCGCGCACGCCCGGAATGGACGAGAATTCGTGCAACACACCATCAATTTGAACAGCCGTAATGGCAGCCCCTTGCAGCGAGGACAGCAGCACACGCCGCAACGCATTGCCAAGGGTCAAACCAAAACCGCGCTCAAGCGGCTCAGCGATCACGGTGGCGATATGGCGGGGGTCTTCACCGGGCTGCACATCGAGCTTGGTGGGTTTAATCAGGTCTTGCCAGTTTTTCTGGATCACAGCAGTCGTCCTTCACGAAAACAGTTCAGGCATATCGGTCCGTCGACCCTGACCTGAAACTATCGATGAAATAGTCAGCCCCCTTTCCGCCCGTCGGAGGAAAGGGACAACTCAAAAAGCCGATTAGACGCGACGACGCTTGCGCGGACGGCAACCGTTGTGCGGGATCGGGGTCACGTCACGAATGGAGGTGACGGTAAAGCCCGCAGCCTGCAAAGCCCGCAGAGCCGACTCACGTCCCGAACCCGGGCCGGTCACTTCCACTTCCAATGTCCGCATGCCATGCTCGGCAGCCTTACGGGCAGCATCTTCCGCCGCGATCTGAGCTGCATAAGGGGTTGATTTACGCGAGCCTTTGAAACCCATCATGCCAGCAGACGACCATGAAATGGTGTTGCCCTGCGCATCGGTGATGGTGACCATGGTATTGTTGAACGAGGCGTTCACATGGGCAACGCCCGAAACGATGTTTTTACGCTCGCGACGACGGACGCGTGTTGCTTCTTTAGCCATTGTTTTCTTCCTTCAAGCGCGCCCGTGATACCAGGCGCTGGGGATAAAAGAGGAGGATCGCGCCGGCAGCCCGACGCGATAAAAGAAAATGATTACTTCTTCTTGCCGGCAATCGGCTTCGCCTTGCCCTTGCGGGTCCGCGCATTGGTATGGGTGCGCTGACCACGAACCGGCAATTGACGGCGGTGGCGCAACCCACGATAGCACCCCAGATCCATCAAACGCTTGATGTTCATGGATACTTCGCGGCGCAGATCACCTTCCACCATATAATCGCGGTCGATTATTTCGCGGATCTGCAACACATCGGCGTCCGAGAGCTGATTGACGCGGCGCTCAGCCGGAATACCAACCTTTTCGCAGATTTCAGAAGCGTTTTTAGGGCCAATGCCGTGAATATATTGCAAGGCGATAATCACGCGCTTGCCAGTCGGAATGTTGACGCCTGCTATACGGGCCATCTCTCATCTCCATGTCGCCAATCTTAATCGGTCACGCCCTTTCGGCTAACCCCTTGAAAAGACTGGTAAGGTTACGGTTTCCATGCGTCCGGTGGAGGCCGGCCCTTGCATGCACAGGCAAAGCAAAAATAACCCCAATGCCCTTTTTGCCCTTGAGGAGCAAGAAGAACAGGAGCGATCAGTACTTAACCTGATGGCGGGTTGTTAAGGGAAAGCCGAGGATGAGTCAAGGGAAATAGAGCTTACA
>CAWUMW010000078.1:0-9846 GCA_963923415.1 uncultured Hyphomicrobiales bacterium
CTTCGAGCATCGGTTCTGATTCGATTTTGGAAATATCGAACATTTCAGCCTTCACGCGTTCCAGCAGTTTAATACCCAATTCCTGATGGGCCATTTCACGTCCGCGGAACCGCAAGGTGATTTTCACCTTATCGCCTTCCTCAAAAAACCGCCGCACCGCTTTCATTTTGACCTCATAATCATGGTCATCAATGCCTGGCCGTAATTTGATTTCCTTGACCTCGACAGTTTTTTGCTTTTTGCGGGCTTCCGCTGCTTTTTTCTGCTGTTCGAATTTAAATTTGCCGTAATCAAGTATTTTACAGACCGGAGGCGCTGCATTGGGAGAAATCTCAACGAGATCCAAGCCAGCCTCTTCAGCCATTTTTAGTGCGTCAAAAAATGCTGTTATCCCTTTATTGGCGCCTAATTCATCAATCAATTGAACTTCGCGGACGCCGCGGATATCACGATTAGCGCGTGGGCCCTCTTTTTGAGGTACTGGCGCGGTCCTTGTCGGTTTGCGAATGGTAGTAATCTCCTCTTTTTGGACTACCGACTGATGAGAATCATCAAAGTCGGACCTCGTCCCTTGTTAACAGACACTATCGGAAATTCGCAGAAGTTTCGCTGTTGTCAACTGCTCTCTCACTGCAAATTTAAAAGTTCTGCATAGACCGCCAATGTGTCCTCGACCATCCGGTCCAAAGAAAAATACTGTTCCACATGCCGACGTGCCCGGGCGGCCAAGGCATCTCGGCCACTTGCACCCAATAATAAAGCCTCGGTGAGCGCATGGGACAAGGCCAGTGCATCATTGGGCGGAACCCGCCATCCACTGCGTTGTCTTGGATCAACATCGGGAGGCGCTAAGACCGTTTCAGGCACCGCACCCAACTCACTGACCACAACGGGAGTCCCCATAGCCTGTGCCTCAACCGCCGAGCGGCCAAAGGCTTCCGGCTCAATAGATGGCACCGTGACAACCGACGCCGCCATAAAAGCGGCGGGCATATCCTGGCAATGACCAACGCGCAGCACATGCTCCTGAAGGCCTGATTGCGCAATCAACCCATCCAATTCCCGTACATAATGTTCACGACCTTGCGGATCTCCAGCCAAAACAGCCACAACATCATCAAAACCTGTGTCTCTGAGACGTTTCATCGCTTCAATTAAGACCAGTTGACCTTTCCAACGGGTCAGGCGGGCCGCCAACAAGATGATCCGCTGATGCGGTTTGACCGCCCAAGCCCGCCGCAACCGATCAATCCGCTCAGGAGAGACCGCAGCTGGCGTAAAATGCTGCAAATTGGTACCCCGATGGATCACACGCAGTTTTTGCTGCTCCGTCTGATGGGCGGACCGGATCAAGTCAGCGGTATAATGGGAATTGGCAATCACCCGATCACCACGCGCCATGATCGAATTGTAAAAAATTTTCGGAGCCGAACGGCCCGAATAGCTTCCATGATAGGTCGTCACAAAGGGAAGCCCTAAAATCCGCGCTGCCGCAAACGCACTCCATGCAGGTGCGCGCGAGCGCGCATGTATCAAATCCACCCCTTCGGCCCGGCAGAGATTGACCAGACGGCCAATATTAACAAGCATTTTCAATGGGTTTTTGGTTTTTACGGGCAAAGTCACCGCCACCCCGCCCTGTGCCTGCAATTCAGCCACCAACCGCCCGCCCTGACTTGCAACTAAGCCGCGCGCCCCCACGCTTGCCAAACCAGCCGCAATATCGATGGCTGTCCGTTCTGCTCCCCCAGCGTCTAATTCGGGAACAACCTGCAAAATGACATGACCTGACAAAGGCGATTGGCCGGCACGGGCAAAATGGGGGGAACGTTGGCGCATTGATCCTCAATGGCGTTTGATGGAATAAGATCTGGACAAACGAATCAGCGGCGGGAAGACGCCGAACCTCACATCCTGTGATAGCTTTAAGGTGTAGAATGACTGAGAGCAAACCACAATTTCTCACCGTCACAACCGGTTCCCATACCCGCTCTATTGCCTATCGGTTCAGAGCCGGGCAAGGCCCAACTGTTGTTTGGCTTGGCGGCTTTCGATCCGATATGCTGTCAACCAAAGCCAGCGCTTTGGATGAATGGGCTCAACAAAACCAGCGCGCCTTTTTGCGCTTTGATTATAGCGGTAACGGAGAATCAGACGGAGACTTCGAACAAGCGTGTCTCTCGCATTGGATTGAAGAAGCCCATACCATCATAAAGGAGCTCACGACAGGTCCACTCATCATTGTCGGTTCTTCAATGGGAGGATGGATCGCGCTTTTGGTTGCACGTCTGTTACAGCAAGAGGGCTCATCCCGGCTGAAGGGATTGGTTCTCATTGCTCCAGCCGTTGATTTCACAGAGGTTTTGATGTGGGATCTGTTCTCTGATGCGGTCAAAACGACGATTTTGGAACACGGCGCCTATCTGCACCAGTCAGACTATGGTGCCTATCCGATCACCCGTCTTTTGATCGAAGATGGCCGCAAACATTTGCTGTTTGGTTCCGAAATTCGTCCCAACTGCCCCCTTCATATCCTGCAAGGCATGCAGGACGAGCCGGTGCCGTGGCACCACGCCCTCCGTCTGATCGAGCATTTGCCTCAAGATGAGGTGATCCTGACCCTTATCAAAGACGGTGACCATCGGCTTTCGCGTGACCAGGATCTGGCTTTGCTCACCCAAGCCATCGCGCAATTTGGCGCATAAAACGACCGTCAATGCAGGCTGACAGGTACCAGATCATGCTGCAGAGCATTGGCCACCGCTGCCTGCTGGCTATCGGCAATCACCAAAGGGGATCCATCGGCTGCCAGCAAGACATAAATATTTTGATCTGGCCTAATCGCGGGCGCTTGCGGAAAGAGACGTGAGAGTTCTTCACCCCGCATCGCCCGCACATAAGCGATCCGTCCCCCGCCCAAAGCCGCAAATTCATGCGCTGACAACATGGGTTGCTCGGTTTTGACTTGTTCGATGTTTTTATGTGTCATCTTCACTTCTCCATCTCTTGTTCATCATCCCAATGACCCGCATCATGAGCGGGCAACAATTTCGATCCGTCGCTGCACGCGTTGCGGTTCAGGCCGAACCAAATCAATCGATAAGAGGCCATGTTCGAGCAGGGCCTCTTTCACCTCGATCCCCTCGACCAATAAAAAGGTGCGCTGAAACTGGCGAGCCGCAATCCCACGGTGTAAATAATGGCGGTCCTTGTCCTCGCTCTGCCGTCCTTTGATAACGAGCTGGTTCTCATCGAGAACAATGTCAATCTGCTCACGGCTAAAACCCGCAACCGCTAAGGTAATCCGCAACCGCTCAGGCGCACCTTCAGCCGATAAACGTTCAATATTATAAGGGGGATAGCCATCACTGGCGGCTTTGCTCACCCGATCCAAAGCCCGTTCAATCTCATCAAATCCCAACAAAAACGGGGACGAAAACGCTGATAATCGCGACATAGGGAAGCCCTTTCCTTGGCACTTCTTGACCGGCGCCCAATCTATCGGCACGCCTGTCGTGATAAGGATATGGGAAATCCTTCCTCACTGTGCAAGGGCTCTCATGGAGCGGTTTTTTTAAAGATCTATCTTCGAAAACGCTCAAATCCCAATTTTTCGCCCTTACTTGGTCTAAAAGCCGGTGATTGGATCTCTTTTACCAAAGCGCTCGCATCTAACCCGCTTCATTCAACAGATAGGTGGCAATCAAACAGACTGTTTGAACACTGCCGCACCCTCTTCACGCTGTCCTCTGCTTCCGCTAGGGTCGGACAAAATAGGATCATAAGGACCGGGAGCCTAAAACGTGACCCAATCATTTGATATTTTAGGATTTGGCGAACCTTTAATGGAATTGAGTGCCGTAACCCGGCACGGAGAAGCCTTTTATTTACCCGGTCATGGCGGCGATACATCCAACGCGATCATTGCTGCAGCCCGACAAGGTGCAAAAACCGCCTATTTCACGTGGATGGGTGACGATGCCTTCGGACGTGATTTTTTGTCTCTCTGGGATCAAGAAGGGGTGGATCGTTCAACCGTCCTTTGCCCGCCCGGCAGCCGGTCCGGAATTTATTTTATCTCACATGGACCCAATGGGCATGAATTTAGCTATTTTCGAGCTGGATCCGCAGCCAGTCTCGTCACACCCGCAGATATTCCGACAGATCTGATCCGTCACTCGAAAATCTTGCATGTATCAGGGATCAGCCAAGGCATTTCCCAATCAGCCTGCGATGCTGTTTTTGCAGCCATGGCCACCGCCCGTTCCAACGAGACGCTGATCAGCTATGATACTAATTTACGGTTGCGCTTATGGCCATTAGAGCGCGCACGGGCCATCATTCATGCTGCGCTGCATAATGCTTATTTTGCACTCCCGGGACTCGATGATGCGCAGCAATTGACGGGTTTGCAGCGGCCTGAAGAAATTTGCGATCTTTATTTGGCGTTTGGCTGTGCGGTTGTCGCGCTCACGATGGGGAAAAACGGCACGATGGTCGCAACCGCTCATCATCGTCAAGTCATCCCCGCTTATCCGGTTGAGGCGCTTGATGCCACCGGAGCTGGAGATACATTTGATGGCGCATTCTTAGCCAATTGGCTGGCAAATGGCCGAGATCCTTTTGCTGCGGCGGCTTATGCCAATGCAGCGGCCGCATTATCTACCCTTGGTTATGGGGCTGTTGGTCCCATACCACGTCAACATGATGTGAAGGCCTTTCTTCAAACACAAGCGTGATTAAAACAACCCGCTCTTTTCTGGCCTTACCCGGTTTTGCCGATCATGGACGGCAATATTTTCTAACCGATTTGTCTTAGCGAGACGCCAAACTCAATGTGATTGGTTTTACAACCGTCACAAAGGGCTCAGGCCGCGGCGGCGGCTCCCGATGCAAAGAAGCATAGACAATCCAAGCTGAGAATAATCCAGCAATCACATAGCCATAGTCGCTCGTGAAACTGATAAAGCTTGAGAGATAGCCTGTCTCTGTTGCCGTATTGTCAAAATTTGATTTCAAATCCCCGGAACTAGCCTCACGCTTGTTTAGCAAGCTGGCCCGGCACGCTTGGCAGAGATTTTTAAATTCGCGCTTCAACGTTTCTTTTGGTCCAAGTTTTGACATAAAATCAATGCATGTTCCACATGTGCTTTGGTAGATCATTTCACCCTCCTAAGAATTGTTGCCCTACAACAAGACTATGGGGCGTATATTCAGCATCTTGGAAAAGTATGTCACTGTTGATTCAGACAGGGGTGTTTAATTTTTTTTAACACTCTTTAAATAGTTTTTTTATGATTAAAATCAGATGGTTATGTTCTAATTTGAAGTTTTTTGGGTTACTTTGGAGGAATCGATGTCAACTTTTTTCCAACCCTTCTCATCCAAGCATTGCTTGCAGTATCCAGTCCCCGCTTCCTCTGAAATAACGCCGCAGCATTACTTTTTAAATCGCCGGGCTCTGTTGGCCGGACTGGGTGGATCAGTCCTCTCTGGCTTGCCCATCGGCTCTGCTCAGAGCGCAAACAGCATCCAACCTTTGTCGGCAGAAAAGTCTAAGACCGTGGCAGCCCCCTCTGACCCGGTTACCGATGCTAAGCTTGCGACCAGCTATAATAATTATTACGAATTTGGCACCTCAAAGTCTGCTCCAGCGCAAGAGGCCGACAGTCTGACGATCAAGCCTTGGAGTATCGAGGTGAGCGGAGAGGTTATGAAACCGCGCCGGATCGATCTGGAAGACTTGCTTCGCCTGCCCTTAGAAGAACGCATTTATCGGTTTCGCTGCGTCGAAGCCTGGTCAATGGTGGTGCCGTGGATCGGCTTTGAATTCAGACATCTTGCGGCACTTGTTGAGCCAACCAGCAAGGCCAAATTTGTTCGCTTCACCACCGTCGCGCGACCGGAGGAAATGAGCGGTTTGCGTACCCGGATTCCTGTTTTGGATTGGCCTTATACGGATGGGTTGCGCATCGATGAAGCGATGCATCCGCTCACCTTGATGGTGGTGGGCATGTATGGCCAAACTTTACCCAATCAAAATGGTGCCCCTGTGCGCTTGATGGTGCCATGGAAATATGGATTCAAAAATGTGAAATCGATTGTAAAAATCGAGTTTCTAGAGAAGCAACCGCTTGGCTCATGGACCAAAGCCGCCATGCATGAATATGGCTTTTATTCAAATGTGAATCCTCATGTCGACCATCCGCGCTGGAGTCAAAAGCGAGAACGTTTACTGCCTGCCTTATTTGCCAGCCGCGAAACAGAATTATTCAATGGCTATGCGGACCAAGTGGCACATCTTTACAGTGGCATGGATTTGAAAGCCAATTTTTGATGCAGGCCCATTCTCATTCATCCGGTTTTCCTGTGTCTAAACGCACATTCGCAGCCTTTTTGAAAGGCCGCACGATCAAAGTCTTCCTGTTCATAGCGTGCAGCGGTTTTCTGGCCTATCCGATCATGCTTTTACTGTTTGATCCGCTTGCGCTTGGTGCCAATCCAGCGGAATGGATGATCCGCCAATGGGGGGATCAAGCTTTACAAATCCTGCTCTTGACGCTGCTGATCAGTCCCTTGCGCATGATCACCCATCTTAATGAATGGTTACGCTTGCGCCGCATGCTCGGTTTATTTGCATTCACAGCCCTATGCCTGCATGTCATGGCCTATGTGGCGTTTGACCGATTGTTTGTGCTGGCTGATATCTGGACAGATCTTATCAAACGCCCGTTCATCACATTCGGTATGATTGGATTTTTGATGCTTCTCGCACTTGCTGTGACCTCCTCGCGCATGATGGTGCTTCGACTGGGGGGTGATCAATGGCTGCGGTTGCATCGCTTGATTTATCCAGCCAGCCTTCTTGCGATCCTGCATTACTGGTTGATGGTGAAACGCGATATCTCCCAGCCCTTACTCTATGCCTGTCTTTTAGGCGTTCTTTTGATTGTGCGTCTTCCTGTTTGCCAAGGATGGCTTAAAAAAAGCATTTCAAATCAGATAAAAGCTGCTTAACTTGTTTCGTCTCAGCGTGGAGTCCAAAGAGCGTGAATGTTGCTTCCCAGATCAAAGACATCCGACAAACCGGAGCCATTCCTGTTCTGCGCGATTCACAGGGTAATCTGGCTGTTGTGTTGGTCACGACCCGCGGTTCGGGGCGATGGACAATCCCAAAAGGGAATGTGATGTCTGGACTGCCTGATCACCGGTCCGCAGAGATTGAGGCCTTAGAAGAAGCAGGCTTGAGTGGACAGATTGAAGAAAAACCTTTGGGTCGCTATCAATTTTGGAAACGCCAAGATGCACATTGGGCCTTGGCCGATGTAACTGTTTTTTTATTGCGGGTTGATCAACAGGCTGATCACTTCAAAGAAAAAGGTCAACGTGATATCCGTGCCTTTCCATTCGAGGATGCGGCTGATCTTGTCTATGAAGCTGGGCTATCTGCTTTAATTTTAAAGGCGCGCGACGCGTATTAAAAAAACCGTATTACGTCACTTCGACCATCCAACATGCGACTGCACGGCCAGCCCGCAATTCAAGGGCTGGTGCCTCATGGCGGCAGCGCTCTTGCGCTAACGCACAGCGCGGATGAAAGGCACAACCCGTTGGTGGATTAAAGGGAGAGGGCATTTCTCCTTGCAAGACAATCCGCTCTTTCTTTGCTCCTGGATTTGCAATCGGTGTCGCTGAAAGCAAAGCCTTGGTATAAGGGTGCTGAGGATTAGCAAACAAAGATTTTGCTGAACCAAGCTCAACCACATGGCCAAGATAAATCACCATCACATCATCAGCACTATGACGAACCACCGACAAATCATGACTGATAAAAACATAAGCTAAGCCGAAATTTTTCTGAAGATCTGCAAGAAGATTCAAGACCTGCGCCCGAATAGACACATCAAGCGCAGAAACGGGCTCATCTAAAACAAGAATTTTAGGGCGCAACATTAACGCACGCGCAATAGCAATGCGCTGACGCTGCCCACCAGAAAACATATGCGGATAGCGGTCAGCAAATTCTGGTCGCAGACCCACTTGCTGCATCATCTGCAAAACCGCTTGCCTCCGTTCCGCCCGCGATAAAGCAGTATTAATAATCAAAGGTTCTTCTAAAGCTTGCGCAATGGTTTTACGCGGATTTAAAGACCCGTAAGGATTTTGAAAAACAATCTGTACGGTGCGCCGCAGAGCTTGTTTTTGTTGCGCATCTGCTTGGCTGATATCAACACCATCAATCGTCAAATGACCCCCGCTGGGCGTCTCGATCATCGTCAAGAGGCGGCCCAGAGTCGATTTTCCAGATCCTGATTCTCCAACAACAGCCAGCGTGCGTCCTGCTACCAATTCAAAGCTCGCACTGGATAGGGCTTTGACTTCGGCATCTGCTTTGAACAGACCCCGTGGAATTTGATAGCTTCGGCTCAGATTTTTTGCTTCAAGCACAACACTCATGCGGCACCTTTGGGCGCTGTCGATTGATCCGTGAGCGGATAAAAACATAAGGCGTGGCCAAAATGGGCATCGGCATTGACCGGTTGATCTTGCAAACAACGCGGCTGAACAGAGGTACAGCGCGGCGCAAATAAACACCCCTGCGGTCGATCAAATTGCCCCGGCACAACTCCGGGAATGGAAGGCAGAACACCCTTAGCTTCTGCCCGTTCCGGCAAAGCGGCTAAGAGCGCTGCGGTATAAGGATGACGCGGCTGTTTAAACAAAGCCTCCGTCTTTTGCATTTCAACCTGCTGCCCTGCATATTGCACAACAACCCGTTGCGCGGTTTCCGCCACCACGCCCATGTCATGCGTAATCAACACCAGACCCATGCCATTCTGTTTCTGAATCGACATCAGCAAATCGAGAATTTGTGCCTGAATAGTCACATCCAAAGCTGTGGTAGGCTCATCAGCGATTAATAATTTTGGTTGCGATGCAAGGGCCATGGCAATCATCACCCGTTGGCTCATGCCGCCCGACAACTGATGCGGGAAGGCGCTCAACCGCTGCGCGGGATCGGTCATGCCCACCGCTTCTAACAGCTCGATCGACCGCTTGCGCCGTGCCGCCCGATCAAGCCCCAAATGCGTTTTTAAGCTCTCACCCAATTGAAAGCCAACCGTAAAGCAGGGGTTGAGGGACGTCATGGGTTCTTGAAAAATCATTGCCACATCTCGACGCAGCCGCTTGCGCCGATCACGATCAGACAACGTCAACAAATCCATATCATCAAAGCGCATGAGGTCCGCTTTGATGGTTGCCGTCCAAGGCAGCAACCCCATTACGGCTAACATCGCCACTGATTTGCCAGAACCGGATTCGCCAACAATCGACACAATCTCGTTGCGATCCACATCAAGATTGATTCCATCAACAGCGAGAAAAGACCCCGCGCGCGTTGCAAAAGAAACAGAGAGATTACGAATCTGTAACAGGCTCATTGGCTCAACTCCGTTTCAACTTAGGATCGAGCGCGTCACGCAAACCATCACCAAACAGATTGATGGAAATTACTGTTACTAAAATGGCTAAGCCCGGCAATGTGACAATCCATGGATTCGAGCGAATAAATTCCCGACTGTCTGCCAGCATCGCTCCCCATTCAGCAATGGGGGGTTGCGCGCCAAGTCCAAGAAAGCCGAGAGCCGCTGCCTCCAAAATCGCTTCAGAAACACCCAAAGCCGCCTGCACGATCAAAGGAGCCAGGCAATTAGGAAGAACCGTCATCACCATCAAACGAAGCGTTCCCGCACCCGCCACTTTTGACGCAATGACATAATCCTTTCCAAGTTCAGACAAAGCAGATGCACGTACCAACCGCACATAACGCGGCAAAAATACCAC
>CAWUMW010000079.1:0-9823 GCA_963923415.1 uncultured Hyphomicrobiales bacterium
CAGAGACTATGAGCGATTGCCAGACAAAAGGGGTTTGACGGCGGGCAGAAAAACTTGAAAACATGCGCCTTTTCCATAGTCGCTTTGGATCTGGAGATGGCCACGATGGCGGTTGAGAATATGTTTGACCAAAGCAAGGCCCAGTCCAGTGCCGCCTTTATTGCGGCTTTCCGCTTCATTGGTGCGATAAAATCGCTCTGTTAAGCGCGGCAAATGTTCGGCGGCAATGCCGGGTCCGTAATCGCGCACTTTGAGTAAAACAGGGCGTTTCGGATCGGATGACGCGCCAAGATGAATATCAACTTGATGGCCGCTTTCGCCATATTTGATGGCGTTTTCGATCAGATTTTCAACCACGCGATTCAGTTCGTCCTCTGCGCCGGGAACAAGGGCCGCCTCAAGCTGGCACTGATAGTGAAGCGCAACCTTGCGCTCATCGGCTAACGGGCGCAGGGTTTCAATCATGCGGCGGCAGACATGGTCGAGATCAACCGGTTCTACGGGCAGGCGATGGGCATTTAACTCCACCCGTGACAGTGACAATAAATCATCAATCAAGCGCGCCATGCGTTGGGCTTGTTGGCGCATGATGGCAAGAAACCGCAGACGCGCTTGGCTGTCTTCGCGAGCCGGACCTTGCAATGTTTCAATGAAACCGAGCAAAGAGGCCAGTGGCGTGCGCAGCTCATGGCTGGCATTGGCGACAAAATCAACGCGCATATGTTCCAGCCGCTTTTCATGGCTGAGATCACGCAAGATCAAGATGAAGGCAGGCTGGTCGCGTTCGGTGGCCTGCAAGCCATGCGCAAGTGGTTTGAGCGTCAGTCGAAAGAAACGCTCGCTAGGCATATGGTCGGCAAATTCAATTTCAATCAGATGCGGATCACGCAGGCATGTTTCAATAGCATCAACAAGATCAGGCTGCCGAAGCGCAAAAAACAACGGGCGACCCACATCTAAAGTCGGCCAAATCTGCCGCGCACTGGCATTGGCAAAGCGCACCAGCACGCGCTTATCAATCAGCACAACCGGATCCGTGAGCGCTTCGAGCGCTTCAATCCATACCGCATGCGTGTCAGCTGATCGGCGCATGGGGATTCATTTCCTTAAAAGGAGGACGTCCCCTTTGGCAAAAGGGTCGTCGGTGAAGAGGGACAGGGCTTTTTGGGGCCATTCCTGATCAGCACGAAATGCGATGATCGGGTGATTTCAGCAAGCCCTGTATCAGAAAGCCCTGTCATTAAGCAACAGAATGGAAACGCGCGTTTAAGCCTTGCGCGAGGCGAGTTGATGAGGCCGTTCCAAGATGCGTTTTAAATAGGCATCCACATGTGGCAAGGACTGCATCAGTTCGGGCGCTAAGCGCGCATAGGAGCAGACAGCGGCCACATTGATATCAGCAACTGTGAAACGGTCGCCCACCACATAGTCATGCTGTGCAAGATGTGATTCCAAAACGGCCAAAGGAGCCCGCAAGGCTTCGATCGACTCAAGCGCTTTTTTCTCTTCCCGTTGCGCTTCCGGCCACAACATACGGTGATAGAGAACTTGGACGGAATGCGGCTCCACTTCATTGACGCCCCAAAGAGTCCACATGGTCATCAAAGCATCTTCTTTGAGGTCTTTGGGAGCCAGGGGTCCGCCTGCTTTTTTGGCAAGATAAAGGGTCATGGCCAGCGATTCAAACATCACCAAGCCATCATCTTCCAAAGCCGGAATGCGGCCATTCGGATTGATTTTTAAAAAGTCCGGGCTCTTATGCGCACCGGTTAATCGATCCACAACGACCAATTCATGCGGCAGGCCTAATTCAAGCGCAGCCCAAATGACACGTGTCGCACGCGATTGTTTGGTTCCATAGATTTTGATCATCAGATAAGATCCTTAAAAGGGTTAAGCGGTAAAAAGATTTTTATAGGTGTCACGCAACAGATTTTTTTGCACTTTGCCCATTGTATTGCGGGGTAGGTCTTCGACAATAAAAATATGTTTGGGCTGTTTGAATTTAGCGAGTGTCTGACTCAAATGGCTGAGAATGCGCGCTTCATCGAGTGCGGCGTCTTGTGCACAAACCACAACGCCCACCACGCCTTCTCCAAAGTCAGGATGAGGTACCCCCACCACCGCACTTTCAATGACGCCGGGCAGAGAATCAATTTCTGTTTCCACTTCTTTCGGATAGACATTGAAGCCGCCCGATATGATCAAGTCTTTGCCGCGTCCGACAATATGCACATAACCGCGCGGGTCGATCTTGCCGAGATCACCGGTGATAAAAAATCCATCGGGACGAAATTCTGCGGCCGTTTTTTCTGGCATCCGCCAATAGCCTTTAAAGACATTCGGCCCTTTCACTTCCAGCATGCCAATCGTATCGGTTGGCAGCAGGTTGCCGGTGTCAGGATCCGCAACCCTTACAGCGACACCGGGGAGCGGAAATCCAACTGTGCCCGCAATCCGCTCACCCGCATAGGGATTGGATGTATTCATATTGGTTTCGGTCATGCCATAGCGCTCGAGAATGGCATGACCGGTGCGCGCCTGCCATTCACGATGCGTGTCAGCCAATAAGGGCGCCGATCCGGAGATGAAGAGACGCATATGTTGGGTGGCCTGTTTGGTGAGCCCGGCATGCTGCAACAAGCGGGTATAAAAAGTTGGCACACCCATCAGACAGGTTGCTTGCGGCATCAAAGCAAGGATCTGATCGGGATCAAATTTTGGTAAAAAAATCATCGAGCCGCCACACAGCAGCAGCGTATTGATGGCCACAAATAATCCATGCGTGTGATAGATCGGTAAAGCGTGCAACAGCACATCCTGATCGGTAAATTGCCACGCCTCTTTCAGCGTTAAAGCATTGGAGGCGAGATTGTCATGACTGAGCATGGCGCCTTTGGAGCGGCCTGTGGTGCCAGACGTGTAGAGAATGGCAGCAATGTCATCGGCGCTGCGCGCCACCGCCTCTTGCAGGGGCTCAGTTTGATCGGCGCGGGTTGGGAGCGTGCCCCGTCCATCCGCGCCAATGGTTTCCACATGCGTGACGCCGGCCTTTTCAGCGGCAATGATCAGGGCATCGCGTTTGGATGGATCACAGACCAGTAATTTAGGCTCGGCATCACCAATGAAATAGCTGATTTCGGCTGTCGTATAAGCGGTATTAAGCGGATTGAAAATAACCCCAGCCTGAATAGCGCCCAAAGTCAGGGCCACCGCTTCCACTGATTTTTCCACTTGCAGACAGATCCGGTCGCCCGCTTGGAGCCCCAAGCTTTGTAAGACGGCCGCATAGCGGGCGGCACGATCAAACAGATGGCGCCGTGTCCATGCGGATCCGTCTGCGAAACGCAATACGGCATGGTCCATGGCAAAATGTGGACCGGTCATCAGGTCATGCAGATGATTACGCATCGTGAAAAATCCTTCGCGGCAGAGCGTCTTTCTTTTGTTCTCACGGTTGGCTGAAAAAAAGCCGCAGGTCAAGGCGCAATGCAAGAGTCAGGGTGTAAGCTGCAAGGCGGTCAGCGCCCGCCTATAAGGTGTTCAGTATGTGGGCCATGATCGATCTATCGATACAGACATATCAATCTTGGCCCGTTTCTCTTTTGGCCTGATCTTGCGCAGCTTTATGACAGGATCACAGACCCCTTTACGCAAAGCTGGGTTTTAAGGACTGAGGGCTTTCTCCGTTCGCCTACCGTCCAACCAAAGCCAGCATCTCCTTCTGGGTGAGGCCAAGCGTCTGTCCGGTTTCAAGCAATTGGTTGAAGGTGGTCTGATCAACGGGAATACCGTTTTTTTGCCGATCAGCGCGCTTTTGGCGTTCGGGATCACCGGGCAGCAGCACAGAGGCGTCATAGCCGTCCGGCGGGCTTTGCACCCAGCGGATAAAATCTTCCAGCTCTGCAAAATAGGACTCTTGCGTGCCCATGGTTTTCGGGCACACCACCACCGAGAATAGGCTATTGATGATCGCATTGCGTGATTTCGGCCCGGATTGGGTTTTGCCCCCACTTAAGGCCGCCGCCAGCGCCTCACAGGCAAAGGCCAGCGCCCAGCCCTTATGTTCCCCGAAGGAACGCAACGCCCCATAGGGTTCGTCAAACAGCACTGCCGGATCGGTGGTTGGCGCGCCGGTACTATCAATCAGTGCATGCGGTGGGGCTTGTACGCCGCGATTATAGGCAACCCGGATTTTACCCACTGCCAATTGGCTGGTGGCAAAATCCACAATGACCGGCAAAGCATTTTGGCGTGGAATCCCAATTGAGATTGGATTGGTACCCAGACGGGCGGCGCGTCCGCCAAAGGGCGCGACGGAGGGTTTGGACACCACATTGACAAAATGCAGGCTGACAAGTCCTTGAGCCGCGCATTGTTCTGACCAATGGCCGATGCGGCCAATATGGTGTGAATTGCGCAGTCCCATCACACAGCTGCCAGTTTGTTTGGCGCGCTCAATGGCCGCTTGAACCGCAAAACTGGCCATGGATTGGCCCAGTCCCAACTCGCCGTCAAATAATAACAACGACTCTTGATCAAGAACCAGGCGTGGCTGGTGATTGAGCTTCATCTCTCCTTCCAGTGCATTGGCGAGATAAGCGGGAATCATGCCGACGCCATGCGAGTCATGGCCGCGTAAATTCGCTTCCAGCAGATGGTCGGTGACCCGCGCACATTCTTGCGGATTGGAGCCGGCTTTCGCAAACAGCGCCATGACCAAACGGCGCAGATCGGTTTCTGCAATCACTACATCGTTGACGGGTTGCGTGGCCATCGTGGATCTCCCTCGGTCGTCTTTGTTTTTTGATTCTGTCGGTCTTGCGACGGGTTGTTGTAGCGTCCTTTGTTGCTTGGATAAAGGCATCGGCATGTGCTTTTGCGGCAGGGCAGGGCTGTTGGAGGGACAGAGTGCACCGATAAATTTACAAATAATTTTGGTAAATAAAAATATTTACAACTCAAAATGTTTTGTTTGACAAAAAGAACAAAAAGACCTACATACCGAATTATTCTAGGAGCCCCGTGAGGGGGTGCAGGGGTGGTTTGGCGAACGGATCTGGGAGTATGAGACATGCGCATCATTTTAAATAAAATAGGCCAAACAGGCCGGACAATTGTCCAAAAGACTTTATCGAAACGCACCCTGATGCGGCTGGCTTTGGTTCAGGCCGGGTTGATTTTGGCCCTTGCGGGGTCGATCAGCGGACAGGCGGCGGAGCCGCTTAAGGAAATTCGTATTGATTGGGCAACATATAATCCGGTCAGTCTGGTGCTGAAAGACCAGAAATTGCTGGAAAAGGAATTCGAAAAGGACGGCATTGCCATTAAATGGGTGCAGTCGGCGGGATCAAATAAAGCACTCGAATTTTTAAATGCCGGATCGCTTGATCTCGGCTCGACCGCAGGAGCGGCGGCGCTGATTGGCAAGATCAATGGCAATCCGATCAAATCCATCTATGTTTATTCGCGCCCCGAATGGACCGCTTTGGTGACAAAATCGGATGCAATTCAAACCGTTGCCGATTTGAAGGGCAAACGGGTTGCGGTGACACGAGGAACGGATCCGCATATTTTTCTGGTGCGCACATTGGCTGCAGCGGGTTTGACCGAAAAGGACGTCAAATTGGTGCTGCTGCAACATGCTGATGGCCGCACCGCACTGGAACGCGGCGATGTCGAGGCATGGGCTGGACTTGATCCGATTATGGCCTCGGCGGAGGTTGAGAGCGGGGCGCGCTTGTTTTATCGCAAGGCAGCCGACAATACATGGGGTGTTTTGAATGTGCGTGAGGCCTTTGCCCAGGATTACCCTGAGATTGTCAAACGAGTGCTGACCACCTATGAAAAGGCACGGATCTGGTCTTTGGCCAATCCGAAGGAGTTATCAAAATCGTTAATTGAGGCCACAAAATTATCCGATGCGGTGATTGCCAAACAATTGGAGCGCACGGAATTGACACATGGTCCGATTGGCGCAGCGCAGGCTGACACCATTCTTGCCGCAGGCTTGGCTTTGCAGGAGGCCGGTGTGGTCAAAACGGATGTGGATGTCAAAGGCGTGGTCAAGGCGTTGATTGACAGCTCTTATCTGCCTGCCAAATAAGCAGGATTTTTGAAGGCAGCGGGTAGGCGTTGCACAAGATTATGAGGCTGAGAGCGGGCTTGCAACGGCCCGCTTTCCTTATTTGGTTGCGTAGAGATGGCTGAGCAGACACAAGGCAGTGAAAACGCATCTGTAGCGGACCCGATCAAGGTGCGGCGTCCGTCTGAGCACGCAGCGGGTTTGGTCTGGGGTGGTTTTGTGGTGCCGATGGGGCTCGCTTTGGTGTGGGAAATCGCGATCCGGGCCGGCTGGGCGTCGGGACGGTTGATGCCGCCGCCCTCCGTCATTTTTGCAACGCTGCGCGAATTGGCCGCAACGGGCGAATTGATGATCCATTGTAGCGCAACACTGGCACGGGTTGGTGCGGGCTTTGCGTTAGGGGCACTGGCCGGGACAGTGGTCGGAGCGGTGGCTGGTGCATCGGCTGTGTTGCGCGCTTTGATTGATCCAACCTTGCAAGCCCTGCGGGCTGTTCCCTCGATTGCATGGGTGCCGCTGTTTATTCTCTGGATGGGTATTTTTGAAACCTCCAAAGTGGTGCTGATTGCGGTGGGTGTCTTCTTCCCGGTCTATCTGGGCGTGGCGGGTGCCATGATGGGTATCGACCGTAAATTGATAGAAGTGGGACGGGTGTTTCGATTGGGAAGGGCCGCGATGATCCGTCGCGTGATGTTACCGGCTGTTTTGCCAGCTTGGATTATTGCGTTACGCTCGGGCTTGGGTTTGGGCTTCATGTTTGTGGTTGCGGCGGAATTTATGGGCGCCAGTGAAGGATTGGGCTTTTTGCTGGTTGATGGTCAGCAAATGGGCAAGCCGGCACAAATTCTCGCCGCCATCATCACTTTTGCTGTATTGGGCAAAGGGGCTGATGCGGTGTTGGTTATTCTGACCCGGCCTTTATTGGCATGGCAGGATACGGTGCGGGAGTCCTTGTGATGTTGCGGCTTGAGGCACTGTCGAAAACCTATGCAGATGGGACCGAAGCCTTACGAGCGGTGGGACTGGATTTAGATGCGGGCGAAATTGTCGCTTTGGTGGGCGGTTCGGGATGTGGCAAAACCACGCTGCTGCGGCTGATCGCGGGCTTGGATCAAGCCACAGCAGGAGGCATCCGCGTCGCTGGCGAGCCGGTGCATGGACCGCATGGCGCGGTTGGCATTGTCTTTCAGGAGCCGCGCCTTTTGCCGTGGTTGACGGTGGGCGGTAATGTGGGTTTTGGCTTACAGGCTTTAAGCGATCACGAGCAACAGGCGCGGATTGATCACGCATTGGATAAAGTTGGATTGGCGGCCTATGGGGCGCGCTGGCCACGCGAATTATCAGGGGGCCAACAACAACGTGTGGCGATTGCCCGCGCCTTTGTGACCCAACCAAAAGTCTTGCTGTTGGATGAGCCCTTTTCAGCGCTTGATGCGTTTACCCGCAAAAGTCTGCATGCGCATTTGCTCGCTTTATGGCAGGAGACACGCCCCACCATTTTAATGGTAACCCATGATGTGGAAGAGGCGATCGTGCTGGCGGATCGGGTGGTGGTCATGCGCCCGCATCCCGGACGGCTTTTAGAAACCATTTCTGTCAATTTGCCCCGCCCGCGCGATGTGTTGGCGGTGGGATTTGACAAAGTCAAAAGACGTGTGCTGCATGCATTGGATCGCTCTTTGCAACCAGAAAGGCCAGTGTCGCAACCGCAAGCGGCTGATGACGTCTCCCATTGGTGGTAAATAAAGAGCCCGTTTTTAAAAGAGAACAACAGGAGAAACCCTATGGATGCTGAGTCACTGCGCAATTTGCAAGCGCCGATCAAAAACAAATATAAGGAAGATCCGGCCCAGGCTGTGATTACCTTGAAAGCATCGGGGGAACTTGATGATCAGCATATTGCCTGCAAGGTTGAAACAGGACGCGCTTTGGCGATTGCGGGATTGCATCCAGCGACCGGAGGGTCGGGGGCTGAACTGTGCTCAGGTGATATGCTGCTTGAAGCTTTAGTCGCTTGTGCGGGCGTGACATTGAAAGCGGTGGCGACCGCTTTGGGCATCCATTTGCGCAAAGGCGTGGTGAAGGCAGAGGGTGACCTTGATTTTCGTGGGACCTTGGGTGTGGACCGCGAAGCCCCGGTCGGCTTTCGTGAAGTGCGTTTGACATTTGATGTCGATACTGACGCCACGCAAGAACAGCTCGATACTTTGTTGAAACTGACCGAACGTTATTGTGTGGTGTTTCAAACCATTAATACTAAACCCGCTTTGGCGGTGACGATGAAGAGACACGCGTAAGCACGCACAGGAAGGATCAAGACCGATGAGCGATGAAGAAGACACAATCACCCGTGATTGCAACGGCAATCAATTGCATGACGGAGACACGGTGCATTTGATCAAGGATTTAAAAGTCAAAGGCACCAACACAACCTTGAAGCAAGGCACCAAAGTCAAATCCATTCGGTTGACCCATAATCCTGAAGAGGTTGAATGTCGGGTCGACAATATTAAAGGACTGGTTTTAAAAACGGCCTTTTTGAAACGCGTGAATTAGGGTCTGACCCTAAATCGATCAAGCTTTGCCGTAACCGGCAAAGCTTTTTTGCACGCGCGCCATCTCCTCCTCATCAAGGATGATCGGCGTTAGACCGGCACTGAGAATAGATAAATATTGGCGCGCCAAATTTTCAACCTCAATTGCCAGTGTGGCTGCACCAGCCAGTGATTTTCCATACGCCACGACACCATGATTGGCGAGTAACACAGCTTTGCGTCCTTTGAGTGCGCGCAGCATGGACACGGCAAGCGCTTCGGTGCCGAAGGTGGCATAGTCCGCACAGCGAATATCAGACCCGCCCGCTAAAGCAATCATGTAGTGAAAAGCCGGAATGGATTGGCGCGCACAAGACAGTGCGGTCGCTAATGGACTATGTGTGTGCACAACAGCCTGTGCCTCAGCTTCATTTTGATAAATGGCTTGGTGAAAACGCCATTCTGAAGAGGGGCGCAAACCGGCCCGCAAAGGGGCCGTCGCTTGCCCGTTGAAATCAAGGGCAACGAGATCATCGGGTGTGAGATCATCATAAGGAATTCCCGAAGGCGTGATCAAGAATCCATTCGGCAAGCGGATCGAGACATTGCCACTTTTAGAGGGGCAAAAGCCGCGCTGATTCAAATCCCTTGCGGTGGCAATCACGCCATGGCGCATATCAAGATCAGACAGGTCAGCGTGTGAGGGGCGCGTGGTCATGAGAAAATTCCGGAAACAGCGAGGCGAGCCCGCTTCGGGTTGCAGGGACAACGCCGCGCTCGGTAATCAGCGCGGTGACGAGAGGGGCGGGCGTGACATCAAAGGCCGGATTACGGGCCGGACTGCCCGTGGGAGTCAAGGCAATGCGTGTTATCTGTCCTTGATCGTCGCGTCCTTGAAGATGCGTGACTTCTTCCGCACTGCGTTCTTCAATGGGGATCTCGCGCACACCATTGTCAAGGCTCCAATCAATAGTTGAGGAGGGAACTGCGACATAAAAAGGAATGTGATTATCTTTGGCTGCGAGGGCCTTGAGATAAGTGCCTATTTTATTGGCGACATCACCGCTTGCGGTGACGCGATCCGCCCCAACAATGCAAAGATCAATCTCAGCATGTTGCATGAAATGCCCGCCCGCATTATCGGCAATCACAGTATGGGGTACGCCATGGGCCAGCAATTCATAGGCGGTCAAAGAGGCCCCTT
>CAWUMW010000080.1:0-9765 GCA_963923415.1 uncultured Hyphomicrobiales bacterium
GCATAAACCTCATCGACGATTTCACCCGTAAAGTGCCGCTTAAAGCCAGCTAAGGAATCTTTACCCGCCTGATAATTGGGCGCGATCAGATAGGCCTTTTTATATCCTTTATTTTGAGCATATTTGCCCAAAACTTCATGAGGCTGATCATTCTGATAGGATGTGACAAAGAAATTTTCGTGACACGCTTTTCCAGCAAAATTGGACGTGCCCGCATTTGGTGAAATCAGGAAAGCACCTGAATCTGTGACTGGCTTATGAATGGCCTGCAAAATATTGGAGAAGACTGGGCCGACCACAAAATCGACCTTATCTTTTTCAAGCAAGCCCCGCACTTTGCTGACAGCCACATCAGGCTTAAGCTCATCATCCAAAACAACCACCTCAACCGGGCGGCCTGCAATTTTGCCTCCCAAATCCTTGATCGCTAATTGGAACCCATCCCGAACCTGCTGGCCAAGCGTAGCCTGTGGGCCAGAAAGGACACTCACCAACCCTATTTTGAGCGGCTCTTGCGCTTGCGCGCTCGCGAGCCCCCAAGCAAGCAAGCCAAAACCTGCCTGTAATGTCATGGAACGCCATGTTTTTTTTATGGTGCGCTGTGTCGTCATGCGAGCGATTCTCCCTTCAAGCTTAAAATGTTTTCCTATATTGGCGCATTTCCTTGCTTTCTGCAAAGCCAAACATGAACCAAATCCTAGGTTGGGACAATAGAAGGCGAGCCCGATGGGCAGCACGGGGTGCATATCACCGGCAAGATTTGATCTGATTATTAATATCGGCAATACTTGAGCCAACGGAGGGAAGCGGATGCGCGTGTCGATCTGCTGCTTTTTTCACTAATTAAGCGCTTATCCTGTCCGTCTGATTGGAATTTGTGGCATTTGAGAGGGAGTTTTGCAGTGCAACTTGGGATGATTGGTTTGGGCCGCATGGGCGGCAATATCGTTCGGCGTTTGATGCGCCATGGACATCAATGCGTGGTTTTTGATGCCAATGCAGAGACAGTCTCCCAACTTGGCAAAGAAGGTGCCCAAACGAGCACGGATTTGCACCATCTCATCAAGCAACTGGCCAAACCACGCGCTGTTTGGGTCATGTTGCCGGCTGGAGACATTACGGAACAGACCATTTCTGCCCTTGCCGACGGTTTAGAGGCCGGGGACATTATCATTGATGGCGGCAATTCCAATTTCAAAGACGATGTGCGCCGCGCGCAAGACCTTGCGAAAAAGGGCATCCGTTATCTTGATGTCGGCACCAGCGGGGGCGTCTGGGGCTTGGAGCGCGGCTATTGCATGATGATCGGCGGGGATAAAACGGCCTTTGATCATCTTGACCCGATTTTCAAAACACTGGCCCCGGGAATTGGAACCATCGAAAAAACCCCTGGGCGCGAAAATCGCCGCTCAACCGCAGAAGAAGGCTATCTCTATACAGGTCCGGCTGGATCGGGCCACTTCGTTAAAATGGTCCATAACGGAATTGAATATGGCTTAATGCAAGCCTATGGCGAAGGCCTTGATATTCTCAAAAGCGTTGCCAAAGACAGTATTCCCGCTGAACGGCGTTATGAGCTTGATCTCGCAGACATTACAGAATTATGGCGGCGTGGCTCGGTTGTCTCCTCATGGCTGCTTGATCTGACCGCGATTTCTCTGGCTGAAGATCCGCAGCTCGACAGCTTCTCTGGTCATGTGGATGATTCAGGCGAAGGCCGTTGGACGATTATGGCTGCTATTGAAGAAGCCGTTCCAGCAGATGTGCTGTCTGCCGCTCTTTATACGCGCTTCAGGTCGCGGCAAGACCACACATTCGCAGAAAAAGTGCTGTCAGCTATGCGCAAGCAATTTGGTGGCCACCAAGAATCCAAGAAAGGATAAGGCCCATGCCATTGGATATTGACCACGGCATGACGCCGCATGGCGAACGCGCCCCCGACTGCACCATGGTGATTTTCGGGGCCGGCGGGGATCTGACCAAGCGTTTACTGGCCCCTGCCCTTTATAATCTGGCGCGAACGGGCTTATTGCCCGCGCGCTTCGCCTTAATCGGGGTTGATCGCCTGAATATGGACGATGCCGCTTTTCGCGCCCATCTCGACCAATCCATCCGTGAATTTGCGTCCGATACCCATTATGCGCAAAAACTAGATCAAAATGCGCTCGCTGCCCTTTTGGAACGCGTGCATTTTCTCTCTGGTGATTTTGGCGAGGATGAAACCTATCATCGTCTCGACCGCATGATTGCTGGGATCAGCAAAGATCGACACCAATCAGACCATGTATTGTTTTACATGGCGGTTGCATCACGGTTTTTTGGATTGATCGTTGACCATTTAGGCTCATCCGGCCTCACCCGCGAAGCACCCGGCCAATGGCGGCGGGTCGTGGTTGAAAAGCCATTCGGAAATGATTTGCAATCTGCAAAAGCGCTGAACACCCAACTGCGCCAAAGCCTAATGGAAAGTCAGATCTATCGGATGGATCATTTCCTCGGCAAAGAAACCGTGCAAAACATCATGATGATGCGTTTTGCCAATGGAATTTTTGAACCCTTGTGGAACCGTGATCACATTGATCACATCCAAATCACGGTGGCTGAAACTGTTGGCGTTGAGCGTCGAGCCGGATTCTATGAAGCCACAGGGGCAATGCGGGACATGATCCCCAATCATTTGTTCCAACTTTTAGCGCTCACGGCCATGGAGCCGCCAGCCTCATTTTCTGCCGATGCTGTTCGTTCAGAAAAAACCAAAGCCCTTCTGTCCGTGCATCCAATCGATCCACGGCGGGATGTGGTGCGGGGACAATATGCTCAGGGACACCGCGAGGCCCACGCGCTGAAAGCCTATCGACAAGAAGACGGAGTTTCACCCGACAGTCTGACCGAAACCTATGTCGCCATGCGGTTAATGTTAGACAATTGGCGGTGGGCAGGCGTGCCGTTTTATCTGCGCACTGGCAAATCCATGTCAAAACGCCGCAGTGAAATTCTGGTTCAGTTCAAACGTCCACCCCTGTCGCTGTTTCGCAACACAGCAACCGAAAGCCTAATGCCCAATGCGCTCTTGATTAAATTACAACCCGAAGAAGGGGCTGCTTTAAGCTTTGGCGCGAAAATTCCTGGACCGGCGATCCGCATTGGACAAGTCCATATGGATTTCCATTATAAGGACTATTTCCAAAATGCTCCGGCAACTGGATATGAGACCTTGATCTATGACTGCATGATTGGTGACGCAACACTTTTTCAACGCTCAGACAGCGTCATGGCCGGATGGTCAATTGTGCAACCGCTGTTAGAGCATTGGGCACAAGGATCCGTTGTGCCCCTGGCACGTTACGCCGCTGGCAGTGAAGGCCCAAAAGAAGCCGAAGAAATGCTTAATGAGCGTGGCCACCACTGGAAGCCGCTCGATTAATGAGAAGCCCTGCACGCGGCTTCCCTGTATAACAAGAAGAGGGCTCTCACGAGAGCCCTCTTGAATAAAAATGATGAGAGGATGAAACCTCAATCAACAATCACGATTCGGTTGGGCCGCCTGCCTTTTCCCAATCTCCAAATCCGCCAATATTGACGACCTTGTCATATCCCATCTCTTTGAGAACCTTGCCTGTCAAAGCTGCTTGGCCGCCAGCGCCACAAACCAGATAAATTGACGCGTCGCGTTTCATCGCTGGATTGTAATAAGGTGAGGTTTCATCAGCGGAAAATTCCATAAACCCGCGTGGGATGCGAACAGCGCCTTTGATCGTGCCCGTTTTAGCAATCGCTGCGCTGTCGCGAACATCAACAAACAAAGCGCCCGTCGCGCCATGATGTTTGAGCGCGTCTTCAGCAGAAATCCAAGGCACAACGGCGTTGGCTTCAGCGAGATAGTCTTTTGCACTTTTCATGGGTGACTAAATCCTTCTTGATCATTTTCATGACTGGGATGAGAAGTTGGAAAGTTTATCGTGCTTTACACAAATTTCAATGACCTCCCGCAAAAACCAGTAAATGCCTCAAAAATTTCAAAGAAATCCCATCCAATTGGATCGACGATATTGACCAAGGCCGGTCCCTGCTCCCATAGTAAGGCTTGAAATCAAATTGCTGATAGGTGCGCCGCACATGCCGACCCCCCCCAACGAACCCCATAGTCTGATTGATGCCTTGTTGCCGCCTGACATGGCACAGGCCTGCGAAAATGTTGGCGTTGCAAAAGCCAATCGCGATGTCATGGCACTGCTCGTGTTAGGGATTTTGGCTGGTGCCTTTATTGCTTTTGGTGGTCTGTTCTCCACTGTGATCTTAAGCGGTTCGGACGCCCTGCCCTGGGGCATCGCACGCTTGATGGCTGGCCTTGTCTTTTCTCTCGGCTTGATTTTGGTCATTGTGGGGGGCGCAGAGCTGTTTACAGGTGATACGCTGATGGTGATGGCCTATGCCAGCAATAAAATCTCTTTTGCGCGGCTCATGAAGGTTTGGGGCTTAGTCTATATCGGTAATGCAATTGGCTCTTTAGCAACCGTCGCTTTGGTTTTTGCCGCTGGCCATTATGGCTATGGCGGTGGGCTGATTGGAAAAACCGCCCTCTCAATCGCAGCAAGCAAGGCGGCCTTACCAACCTTTTCACTCTTAGCTTTGTCGATTTTGTGCAATGTGTTGGTGTGCTTGGCCGTCTGGATGTGTTTCGGCGCTCGCTCGATCACTGACAAGGTCTTGGTGATTGTCCCTCCCATTGCTGCTTTTGTAGCCGCTGGTTTTGAGCACTGCGTGGCCAATATGTATTTATTGCCTTTTGGCCTGGCGATTAAAACTTATGCGCCGCAAAGCTTTTGGACACAAACCGGCCTGTCGCCGCAAAATTATGTGGCTCTGACCGCTGAAAATGTCGTCCATAATATTGGCATCGCCACCCTCGGCAATCTGATCGGTGGTAGCTTGTTAGTCGGTATCGTTTATTGGTTTGTTTATCTGCGTCCTCGCTTGAACACTGAAAAAGCAACATGAGGTTGAGCACCGGATAGACTCAGAATGACAGACCTCTCCCCCTCGCCAGACAGTCCTGAACCCGTCACACAACAAAGTGTTTGGCGTGATTTAGTAGATTTGTGGCGTGGAATTGGGGCCACATCGGCCAAACGACATTTTCTGTTATTTATAGGCAGCGTCATTGTTATTATTGCAGCCAATACCTATGGGCAGATCAAACTCAATGTCTGGCAAGGGGATTTTTATGACGCGATTGGCAAACGCGACATCCCTGCCTTTATCCAGCAATTGGAAATTTTTGGGCTGATCGTCTCAGGCTTGTTGGTGCTGATTATTGCGCAAACTTGGGCGAATGAGCGCATCAAAATTGTCATCCGCGGGATGATCACATTACATCTGCTGGCCGAATGGTTGGTTCCTAAACGGGCTTACCTGCTTCAACACATTCCCGATATTGGACATCATCCTGATCAGCGGGTGCATGAAGACGCACGCCATTTTGCAGAACTCGCTGCTGATCTTGTGGTTGGCTTGATCCAATCGACCTTTTTAATTGTGAGCTTTGTCGGGGTTTTATGGATTTTATCTGACAATATGGTGCTTGCATTTGGGACGCATGAAGTCAATATTCCAGGCTATATGGTTTGGTTTGCATTGAGCTATTCGCTGGCGGGATCCTTTCTGACCTATTGGATTGGCCGCCCGCTAATTCATCTCAATGCTGATCGGTATTCACAAGAAGCAGCCCTACGGTTTTCGCTGGTGCGTATTGATGATGGTGCACAAAGCATTGCGCTGAATAAAAGTGAGCCGTCAGAATTTAATGAAGCCAGCACTATTTTTGAAAAAGTCCAGCTATGTAGCCGTCGACTTTCCAACACTTTGGCGCAACTGACATTTGTAACCTCTGCCTATGGTTGGGGCACATTTGTTGCACCCGTGATTGCCGCCATGCCAGCCTATTTTTCTGGCTCCCTGTCATTGGGTGGTTTGATGATGGTGGTCGGCGCCTTCGGCCAAGTACAACAAGCGCTGCGATGGTTCGTTGATAATTTCCCCCGTATTGCCGATTGTCGGGCCACCCTCACCCGTGTCTGTGTCTTAAGAGCAACCTTGCTTAGTCTGAGCAATCATAAAGATCGGGCCCATATCACGCTGCATGATGGTCCTGAAGACCAAATCATATTGCAGGATTTGGAGCTGGATCTTCCAGATGGCAAAGCCGTGCTCAGTGAGAACCCTCTACAGATTCATAGTGGTGAACGTGTTTTGATGGTTGGCAAACCGGGCTCTGGCAAAAGCCATATTTTCCTTGCCATTGCCGGGCTGTGGTCGCTGGGACAAGGGCAGATACGCCTCCCCCCGCAGAAAAAAATCGTCTTTCTTGCTGAGCATCCTTATATCCCTAACGGAACCCTTTACGAGGCGATCAGCCCGCTTGCCGGAACGCAAATTCCGAAAGCCCGCATCATGGCATTGTTGGACGCGCTTGATATTGGTCATTTGAAAAAATTTCTGGACCGCGAAGGGCGTTGGGAACGCGATCTTCACCTTGATGAACAACAAGCCATCGCGATTATCAGGATCATGCTGCAAAACCCAGATTGGGTTATCATGGATGAAGCCCTTAGCGCCCTTGATGAATATCGGCGCCGGACCTTACTCGCGGTCTTGTCCAAGGAATTGCCGCAAACAGGATTTATAGGAACCGGACGGCCAAACCAGCAAGATGGATTTTGGCAACGCGAAGTGATGGTTGATCGGCATCTGAATCACGACGATCAAAATCCAATCACCCGCCAGCGCCGTACCATGCCGGAATTTGTCAATTGGGTTACTACTAAATTTATTGGCCGTCCTCCCACGCAACTCAAATTAGGGTTGGGTGTAAAAACGCAAACCGACCCCGATGCGATAGACCATTAAGAGCGCATGGCAGGCTGTACACAGAACAGGCATGATATGACACCGGTTATTACCTACACACCCAATCCCGCCATCGATGTCTGGGCACAATGCGAAAAGGTTATCCTGACCGAAAAAACCCGCATTGAACATGTGCGTACTGATCCGGGCGGCGGCGGCATCAATGTGACGCGCGTTTTAAAATCCTTAGGCTGTCATTCCTTACCCGTCTATCTCGCTGGAGGAGCAACCGGCACCTTATTTACCACAATGCTTGAAGAGCGCGGGATCCAAGGCTTGCGCATCCCGATTGCAGGAGAAACACGCATTTCAGAAGTCGTTTATGAAACAAGCACGGCGAATGAATATCGATTTGTTGCCGAGGGCCCAGTCATTTCCCAAAGTGAGGCGGATCAAGCCTTTGCCGCTCTCACCCAAACCAAAGGGGGATGGCTGGTGGCGAGCGGCAGTTTGCCGCGTGGTCTCCCAGAGACGCACTATCTTGAACTTGCACGACTGGCTCATGAAAAAAATATGTTCATGGCTTTGGACTGTTCGGGGCCTGCACTCAAAGCGGCTGGATTAAATGGTCATCTTGACCTTTTAAAAATCAGCAAACGCGAATTAAGTGAATTGATCGACCAACCGATCCATAGCTTCGACCAGCTCGCGCACATTGCACTCGATTTGGTGCGGAGCGATCGGATCAAGCGCTTGCTGGTGAGTATGGGCCCAGAAGGAGCCTGTCTTGCGGATGCAGATGGGATCACCCAAGTGCCAGCCCATAAAATTGACGTGAAAAGCACTGTCGGTGCTGGGGATAGTTTCTTGGGTGGTTTTTTATATGGGCTTGTAACGGGCGCCGATGACAAACAAGCACTTGCTATGGCGATTGCCGCAGGATCCGCGGCCTGTTTGCGCCCCGGCACGCAATTGGTCAGCAAAGAAGCCTTTGACCATTTCACAAAGGTGGGGATCTGATGTCGACCTCCTTCCCTGTTTTAATCGCCGATATTGGGGGAACATTTACCCGCATTGCTTTATGCGAAACACCTCATTCCGCACCGCGCTTAATCAGCAAAGTAAAAACCGCAGATTACCCCACCCCCTATTCCGCCTTGCAGCATGGCTTGCAAGACGCAGATAGCATAAAACCTAAATCCGCCCTGCTTGCCGTTGCAGCGCGCATCAGCACGGGCCCTGTTCATATGACCAATGCAGCGTGGGTCATTGACCCTGAGCAGATTGGCCGCGCATTGGCCTTGGAGTCGGTTCGTATCGTCAATGACTTTCCTCCGATTGCCGCTTTGTTGCCTCAGCTCGACCCTTTGAATGAACACGATGTTGTTTCACTTCAAGCTCCAAACATGTCTTCGCCATGGCGTGGTGATGATGGGCCGATGTTGGTCCTTGGTCCTGGCACGGGCATGGGCGCTGCGCTGTTGCGACGGATCGGTGATCATTATCTGATAGAGCCCACCGAAGCCGGACATATTGAATTTGGTGCCAGTCAAGATGATGAACTGGCTTTATGGCCCTATCTTGAGCGCCATGAAGGGCGCCATACGGCAGAGTCTTTACTCTGTGGCGCGGGACTGTTGCGCCTCTACCGGGGACGGCAACAACAAACGCGCCAAACTATTCAGTATGAGGATGTCGCTCAGCTCACCCAAGCAGCTTTATCCGGCGAAAAAGAGGCGCAACAAACCTTAGACCTCTATGCCTCGTTACTTGGACGGTTTGCCGGTGATCTCGCACTTGTTTTTGGTGCAACAGGCGGGGTGTTCATAGCAGGTGGCATTGCGCCTCGTATTATTCCCTTGCTCCAGCACGGGGCTTTTCGCCGAGGCTTTGAGACGAAAGCCCCGTTTGCGGAGCTGATGACCACAATCCCCACCTATGTCATGACGCGTCCCGATCCGGCTTTATCGGGATTAGCCCTCATGGCTCGTTCTCCAGACAACTATTGGTTGCCCGGCTTGTCGTGGTCCCGCTCAACAGAGCGCACTAAAGAGCTTTAAAAATACACCCCTCATCAGGACGCAACACAATCTTGTCCGCAAGATCCGTTTGTGCAGCACCCTCATCAAGATAAGATGAAAGCACCAGCCGGCACGGATAAGGCGGCGGTTCTGCCAGTACGGTCTGATGGGTAAAATTCAAAACAATGATAAACCGATCCTGCGCATCAAACCGCTCATAGGCTAACACATGATCATCCGCATAAAGCGACCGCCATTCCCCCACATTGAGCGCTTTTTCCTGCTGTCTGAGCGCAAGTAAAGCCCGTGTCATGGTTAGCATAGACTGTGGGTCAGCCTCTTGAGCCTCTACATGGCGCAAGGGCGAATCTGATCCCATGCGCAACCAAGGTTGATGGGTCGAGAATCCGTAATGGGGCGACCCGTCCCACGGCATCGGTGTGCGCTCTCCATCACGACCCTGCCCTTTCCCAGCTTGAGCAAAAGGATCTTGAATTTCATCAAAAGGAATCAATGAGTTTTCAAGACATAATTCTTCGCCTTGATAAAGAGTTGGTGTCCCGCGCAAAGTCAAAATCAACATCATGCCAAGGCGAGCCTGTTGCGGACCCAATCGTGTCGCAACACGGGGTTGGTCGTGATTACCCAAGACCCAGGACGGCCACGCACCAGCCGGTAAATATTTTTCATATAATTCGATTAATTTTAAAACACCCCATGCCTTCCACTCAAGCCACATGAGATTAAAATTGAAAGGCAGATGAACACCCCGCCCGTTTTGACCATAATAAAAAACAAGTTGCTCAATCGGATGATAGAGCTCTCCAATCAGCACACGATCGCCGGGATAAGAGTCAAGGACATCGCGCATTTCAGCAATGACTTCCATCACCTCCGG
>CAWUMW010000081.1:0-9701 GCA_963923415.1 uncultured Hyphomicrobiales bacterium
CCCCAAAGGCTACCGCATCGGCGTGAGCGTTCGCGGACAAGATTATGTTTATACCGGTGGAAGCGGTGGCCGTTTATCGAATATGAAAAACGAATTCCGCGGATGCGGCCCGTTCTTGCATGATGACCCGCGCGACCGGCCCATGTCGCGCTATGGGGGCACCACCCAGATACATTTTGGCAAGGACAAAGAAAACTGGATCTATCTACCCATTATTCCACAAACCTAACTCTTCCCAAACCCTCACATTGACTAAGGATTTTTTCATGTCTGCACAGTCCTCAACCCCATTGGTTCAAACCAACGGCCTGTCCATTCCCTGCATCGGACTTGGCACATTCCGCGCAGAAGGCGAAGAATGTACGCGCGCTGTCCAGCATGCGATCAAGGTCGGTTATCGCCACATCGATACCGCACGCATGTATGGCAATGAGCGTGAATGCGGTGAAGGCATCAGAGCCTCAGGCGTTAAGCGCAGCGAGATTTTTGTAACAACCAAAGTGCTGCATGGCGCTGAATGGGACAATAGCGCCGTCAACACCGTGCTGCCAGCCATTGAAGACAGCCTCAAACGGTTGCAAATGGATTATGTCGATTTATTGCTGATCCATTGGCCGCATCCGACAACCCCTATCAAAGACACAATGCGAGATTTATGTGCGGCAAAAGCAAAAGGCTATGCCCGCAATATCGGCATTTCCAATTTTACATTGGCAATGGTGGATGAAGCTGTTCGTCATGCCAGCGAGCCTTTATCCAATCATCAATGCGAATATCACCCCTATCTTGATCAATCCAAATTACGGGCTAAAACATTGCAACATGGCTTGTCTTGGACATCCTATTGCCCGATTGGTAAAGGGGCTGCTTTCAATGATCCAACCATTTTGAAAATCGCTGAAGCGCATCACAAAAAACCATCGCAGATTATTTTGCGTTGGCAAACACAACAAAAAAATACCATCGCGATTCCAAAATCCGTCACCCCGGCGCGCATTGAAGACAATCTTGCTTTGTTTGATTTCCAATTAAGCGATGCAGACATGAAGGCCATTTCGGCTTTGACAAAGCCCGATGGCCGGATTGTTAGCCCGCCATTTGCCCCGCAATGGGATGCATGATGTGACACTTATCAAGAGCCATCTCTGCTGCAATCAGGGGAGATCGATGTGACAATCGCTCTGACCGCCTCATTTGCGTCTCACCCTGCCTCCTTTGCTGAAAGGAGCGGGCGAGGCTTTTATGAGGACGGCCAGAACACTATTGGACGCATATCTTCTCATTTACAGATTGGCATCAATCCAATCCGCAACCAAATGCGCAATCTGCGTTTCTTTGCCTGTATAAAAATGATCACAGGCTTCAATGACCCGCACGTCACACAGAGCCTGCGCCTGAGCCTTGAACCGATCGGTGGGATAAATTTCAGGATTTTCTTGATCGCCGCGCAAGACAAGCGACGGGCATTTTATGCGAGGCGCTTGACCGACCGTATCGGGAACACCGCCTGCATAGTCAAGAAACGCTTCGGCACTGATCACCCACCACCAGCCGGGCAACAGCATCAAACTGCGTCCTTGTCCTTGCGCCACAAGGGTTTGTGCTTGCGCCAACAAAGGCTCAAACTGATCTTTAGCCCACAAACCGTTGCGACTGTTCAAGCGGGCGATGTCACGCCCCCCGCAATGAGCCGACAGCATCACCAAAAGCGGCGTGTCAGGATGATCTGCCGCATGTTGAGCGGCCAACATCCCGCCATTGCTATGGCCAACCAAAATCGGCGCTGCCAAACCGCGCGCTTTCAACCAAGCGGCAGCCAATCGATTATCCTCAATAGCTTGCGCGGAAGTTTGGAAAGCACCGCCACCAATCTCTCGACCATAAGTCGAGGTCACCATATCATGCCCGCGCCGATTATAGGCCAGACAATGATAACCCCGTTCAACCAAAACAGGCGGCAGGAAACGCGACGGACCAGTATAGAAATTATGGCAATTGCCATGCAGGATCATCACCGTTCCGCGCACCGCACCGCGACCACTATAAAACAAACCATGCAACGGTTCTTCGCCCGTTTCGATTTCAATCATGTCCATTTGCATGCGGGCCTCCCCTTCATCGCGCCTCTGATCATGCCTTTCTTATCACCCCGACTTGTCTTGATTCAAGGAGCAGCCCCATGACAAAACCTGTCAATGCCCAAGCAGTCATTGCTGACGGTATGCGCATTCTCTGGGATGTCGACATCACCATGGATGATGGCATTGTTTTAAAGGCCGATATCTTTTTGCCTGTTGCCGAAGGCCGCTATCCTGTGCTGCTGACTTATGGACCCTATGCCAAAGGCTTGGCGTTTCAGGATGGCTATCCAAGCGCATGGGCGGAGATGATCGCTCATCATCCTGATGTCGCCTATGGATCAAGCAATAAATATCAGAACTGGGAGGTTGTGGATCCAGAAAAATGGGTGCCGCATGGTTATGTCTGTGTGCGGGTTGACTCGCGTGGTGCAGGACGCTCTCCCGGATATATTGATCATTATTCACCGCGCGAAACGCAAGATTATTATGCCTGCATTGAATGGGCTGGCGTGCAGCCTTGGTCGAGCGGCAAAGTGGGACTGAATGGCATTTCCTATTATGGCAGCAATCAATGGCATGTCGCATCTCTCAAGCCGCCACATCTAGCGGCGATGTGCATTTGGGAAGGCTTTGCGGATTTCTATCGCGATGGCGCCTATCACGGCGGAATTTTATGCACGTTTTTTGCCAATTGGTATGACATGCAGGTCAAAACCGTCCAATATGGTCAAGGCGTTCGTGGTCCGCGCTCTGCGCTCAATGGTTTATTGGTGTGCGGGGATGAAACCTTGTCGGACAAACAGCTTGAACAAAACCGTTCAAGCTTTGGCGATGAAATTCTCGCCCACCCCCTCTGTGATGATTGGCACCAAGCGCGCGCCCCTCAATGGGATGCCATTGAAACGCCTTTTTTATCGGCTGGCAATTGGGGTGGTCAGGGCCTGCATCCAAGGGGCAATTGTGAAGGCTTTATGCGCGCCGCCTCGCAGCAAAAATGGCTTGAAATCCATGGCCTCGAACATTGGACACATTTTTACACCGATTATGGCCGCATGTTGCAATTACGCTTCTTCGATCATTTCCTCAAAGGCGAAACCAATGGGTGGGATCAAGAACCTCGTGTTCGCCTCAATGTCCGTCACATCGACCATTTCGAAGAGCGGTTAGAGCATGAATGGCCTTTGGCTCGCACGCAATGGACACCCTTTCATTTACACGGCGGCTATCAAACCCTTGCAGCGCACAAGCCAACAACATCTGAAACTGTGAACTTTCGTGGTATGGGCGATGGCTTAACCTTTATCAGCGAACCGATGGCGCAACAGACAGAAATCACAGGGCCTGTTGCCGCTCGTCTGACGCTCTCCTCCAGCACATCCGATGCGGATTTATTTTTGGTTGTACGCGTGTTTACGCCTGACCTGCGTGAAGTCACCTTTGCAGGCGCCATTGATCCGCATACACCCATTTTCCAAGGCTGGTTGCGGGCCTCCCATCGCAAGCTGGATCCCGCATTAAGCAAGCCATGGCGCCCCTATCATACCCATGACGAGCACCAGCCTTTAACACCGGGTGTTCCTGTGACTGTTGATGTCGAATTTTGGCCCAGTGGCATTGTGGTGCCACAAGGCTACCGTGTTGCGCTGAGCATCAGAGGCAAGGATTATATCTGGCAAGAAAAAACCGGGAAAAAACTGTCCAACTTCAAGAATGAGTTGCTTGGCTGCGGACCTTTTCTGCATAATGATCCCAGAGACAGACCCCCAGAGATTTTTGACGGCATCACCAGCCTTCATCTTGGTCCAGACAACGACAACTACCTCTTACTACCCATCATTCCATAATCATCAGGGGATGGTATCAGCCAAACCCAATACAACGGAGGAATATATGACGATTTCAAGACGCAGTTTAATGAAAGGGGCCGCCGCAACCGGGCTTGCCTCTTTAGCAAGCTCACAAGCTTTTGCGCAGTCGAATGAACCAATCCGCATTGGTTTGTTGACGGTGAAAACCGGGCCGCTGGCCTCCGGCGGGCTTGATATGGAACGTGGTCTGCAAATGTATCTGAAAGAGCGCAATATGCAGCTTGCAGGCCGCAAGGTTGAATTGTTTTCAGCCGACACTGCGTCCAATCCGCAACAGACCCGCACCAAAGCCCAAGAGCTGTTGGAACGCGACAAAGTCCATTGCTATATTGGACCCTTGGCCGCCTTTGAGGCGCTCGCCATTCAAGACTATATCGCCGAAAAGGGTGTGCCGACTCTGTCGGTTGCAGCCGCCGAGGATATGACGCAACGCAAGCCCAATCCTTGGTTTGTTCGCGCAACATCCACCTCCTCTCAATGTTCCAATCCGCTCGCCGATTATTGCGCCAAGGAATTGAAATATAAGCGCATGATCACCATTGGATCGGATACAGCCTATGGCCATGAAATGTGCGCTGGCTTCCAACGCGTCTTTGAAGAAGCGGGCGGTAAAATTGTCCAAAAACTCTGGTCTCCTTTAACCGTTCCAGATTATGCAACCTATATTGCCCAACTTAATCTCAAAGCGGATGCCATTTTCTCGGCATTTGAAGGCTCGAACGGCTTCCGCTTTACGCGCCAATTTGTTGAATATGGATTGAAAGACAAATTACCGATTGTCGGTGGCATGACCCATCTTGATGAGTCTGTGTTACGCAATATGGGCGATGAGGCTTTGGGAACCATTACCTCTTGCTGGTATTCAGCCGAATTGGATAATCCAATCAATAAGGAATTTGCCGCAAATTTCCGCAAAGAAGCAGGGTATGATCCCGGTTTCTATGGTGCGGCCACTTATGCCAATGGCGCGGTCCTTGAAGCTGCGATCAAAGCCATCAATGGCAAGGTTGAAGACAAAGAGGCTTTGATGAAGGCTTTGCGTGCCACCAAGGTTGAGACCTGCCGTGGACCTGTGTCTTTTGATGACTACGGCAATGTGATCGGCAATGTGTATATCCGCAAAGTCGTTCGCAAAGAAGGACGTCTGGTAAATTCCGTGATCAAGACCTATCCGAATTTGTCACAATTCTGGACCTATAACCCGAAAGAATTTTTGGCCAATCCGGTTTATTCACGCGATTATCCACCCGCTAAAAATCTGGAAAACTAAGCACCGATGCCAAGCCGCTGCCTCATGCAGCGGCTTGGCCTTTTGATGCCGCCCCTATCCCCTCATAACAAGAAAGAGACGAGCGCTTATGTCAGTTGAACTTTATGGATTTTGGCGCTCCATTGCCGCCTATCGGGTTCGCGTCGCTCTGGCCTATAAATCGATTCCCTTTCAAGAACACGCCGTTGATATTTTGACGGGGGAGCAATTTGCTCAAGACTATGCGCGCTTAAACAGTGAGCATGTGGTCCCGACCTTGGTTGATGGGCCGGTCCGCCTCACCCAATCAGCAGCCATTTTAGAATATCTGGAAGAGGCCTATCCCAGCCCTGCTTTATTGCCGAAAGATCACGTGCTACGTGCCCAAGCCCGTACTTTTTTAATGATGAATGTGGCAGATGCACATCCGCTCTTTGTCCCGCGTGTACGGGTTTATCTCGCGCAACATTTTCAAGCCAGCCCGCAGCAGATTGATGAATGGGCCGCGCATTGGATCACACGCACTCTGAAAAGCTATGAGACTATGGTGGCTGCACAACCACCCTCAGCCTTCACCGTCGGCGATCACCCCAGCTTTGCTGATATTGGTCTTGCGGGTCATTTGGTGAGTGCTGATTTATTCAAAGTCGATCTCTCGCCATTCCCAAAAGTTGCCGCTTTGAAAAAAACCATTTTTGCGGTTGATGCCTTTGCCGCAGCCCATCCGCTTAAACAACCGGGCGCACCTAAACTCTGAGCAACGGACCCTAACAGCCATGAGCGATGTTTTTGAACGCGGACTTCTCATCCTGTTTTGCGTGATGCTGGGTTTGTTTTTAACCTGGCAAGGCCCTGTCAATGCGGAAGCAGCGCGACGGCTTGGATCTCCGGCCTTGGCAGCCGTCTATTCAATTGGAACGAGCACAATCTTGGTTGCGCTATTTGCGGCCTTTAGCGTGACCACATTGCCTGATTGGAGCATGCTGGGCGATGCACCGTGGTGGGCATGGATTGGCGGCATTACTGGAGCAGTCTTTGTCGCAGGGGCCTTGGTCGTTGTGCCGCGCACTGGCAGCGTGGTGTTTTTATTATCCGTCATTTGCGGTCAATTAATCGGCGCCATTACCGCCGACCGGTTCGGCATGTGGGGATTACAAGCCATCACCATCAGCCCTATGAAATGGCTGGCACTCGCCCTGGTGACGGGCGGTGCCTTAACTTTTCACCTTTCAGATTAGCCGCTGTTTATTTGATTGCTTGCGGATTGATCGGTGATCCGGCCGCCCCGGGAATATGCAAAGGGGGAGCGGAGAAGAAAAATTCATAGACTTTATCGGCGGCGCAATCCTCGGCCAGTTCCTTGAGATAAAAAATTTCACCCATCGAAATGCCGATGGCTGGGATTACCACCCAATGCCATGGTTGGTTGGCCTCATTGGTTTCATTCGGGCGCACTTCGCACCCCCATGTATCTGAACAAATCGCCGCAATATCTTTTTCACGAATCCAATAACAGGTCTCAAACGCTAAGCCCGGTGCATCACCGCCCGCATAGCCGGTCCAATCCCCGCTCTTTAAACACCGCTCTTGATGTCCGGTCCTTACAATCACAAAATCCCCTTTGCGGATGGTGACACCTTGCGCTTTGGCGCATCCATCAAGATCGGCATTGGTGATGGCATAGCCATCGTCAAGCGAAGAGACGCCCTTCCAACGGGCAATATCTAACAACACACCCCGGCCAACCATTTTGTCGCGGACATGTTCAATACCGAGTTTTTTAGCACCGCGCGCATCCACCAATGTGGCGTCAAAGCCATTATACATTTTGTCATCGAGGAAGATGTGGCACAGCGCATCCCATTGTGTTGAAGCCTGACACGGCATGTTGATCGCATCATCAGCATAGCGCAAATAAGGGAAAGGCGTGTCTTGATTGCCCGCTGCGGCATCCGTGCCGGTTGCCAACATTGTATGGATTGGATTCCAACGCCCGCCAAAAAGCCCTGATTGAATCGGCTCTTTCAACGACAGCCCTAAAGCAAAACACCGCCCTTTTTTGATCAGTTTCCCTGCCGCCACCACATCCTCAGGCGAAACATTGTTTAAGGTGCCGATTTGATCGTCTTTCCCCCATCGCCCCCAATTCGATAATGTCTGCGCCGCCTCCATAATAGCGGCCCGATTCACGGCTTTACGCATGCGCCCCTCCTGAGATGTCGATCTGACTTTGATTTTTATTTATCGAGTGAAAAATAATTACCCTCGCTTGTCAATCACCAAGCGAAGACCCGCGGTCACGCACTGATCTTTTTTCGAATAATCAACAAAAAGGTTTGATTTTTAAGCAAATTCTGGATGTTCTCCTCCCCCACCCGATCCTCAACGCACCAGGGAGAGCCGTGCCGTGATAAGACAGTGACTTGGTTTTAGGGGCGAAACGCCTCTGACATGCGTGCTCGGTCGCACACTTGAATTCGCGCCGACAGTTTGTTATTTATCGTGTGATAAATCAAACCTGTTTAACCGAGGCGCGCATAACAAAATCTCAGTGCAGGCGGCAAAACCGCCTCTGCCCTTAGGGCGCGCCCCGAGAGAGGGAGTGAGGGAATGTCGCATGGACTTGATCATCATGGCGGCTTTACAAGCAGCCGTAAACCCATGTCCGCTGCCTATGACGCCTTATTGGATCGTGTGCGTGCCTTAGCGCCACAATTTCGTCAGTCCGCGGACACCGCCGAACAGTTACGACGCCTGCCTCCCGAAACCGAAAAAGCGCTGCATGACGCAGGCTTGTTTCGTATTTTACAACCCAAACGGGTTGGGGGTGCTGAGCTTGATTATGTCGCCTTGATCGATTTCTCAGCCGAGGCGGCAAAAGGGGATGCATCGGTTGGGTGGAATTTAGCCAATCTCGGCAGTCATCATTGGATGCTCGGCATGTTTCCACAAAAGGCTCAAGACCTTCTTTGGAACGAAGATCCCGATGTGCTGATTGCCTCCTCCTTTGTTTTTCCCTGTGGCAAAGCCAAAAAGGTTAAAGGCGGATATGAGCTCTCGGGGCGATGGCCATTCTCCTCTGGGGTCAATCCAAGCCGCTGGAATATGTTGGCAGGCACCGTCACCTCTGATGATGAAGCGGATGGGGCTGAATTGCGGATTTTCCTTGTCCCCCAAAGCGCCTATCAAACCTTAGATAATTGGGACACCATGGGTCTGCGCGGTACAGGTTCGCATGACATCATAATTGAAGATTGCTTTGTTGAAGACGCTATGACCTTGGCCGTGCGCGATATTGCCGGTGGCCCTTCGCCCGGCAGCACTCTTAATCCCGGCCCGCTCTATCAATTGCCGGTCTTTGCACTTTTCCCCTTTGTGCTGACCGGAATTGCTTTGGGCAATGCAGAAGCCTGTTTGCAGGATTATTTGCATACCGCCCGCCATCGCGCCTCCCAATATAACCGTCTCAAGATCAGTGATTTGCAATCAACGCAAATTAAAATCGCCGCTGCCAGTGCCCGCATTGATGCAGGACGCGATATCATGCGCACGATTTGCATCAATGCGATGGAGGATGCCTGCAACGGCATTATTCCTGATCTCGCCACCAAAACCCGCTATCGGCGCGACGGTGCTTTTTCTGTCAATCTTTGCACGGAAGCGGTGGGCTTGTTGTTTTCCGCATCGGGCGCAGGGGGATTGATGCGTACCCAGCCCATCGAAAAACAATTTCGTGATGCTCATGCCATTAATGCCCATATCGCTTTCAATTTTGATGTAGCGGGCGGTAATTATGGCCGGGTTGCCCTCGGGCTTCCTTCTGAAAATCCGACTTTGTGAGGATCCCCATGACCCAAGCACACACACCACCGGATTTGACGTCGGATGGAAAGAAGAATTTTGACCCGCGCGATTTTCGTCAAGCGCTTGGCTGTTTCGGCACAGGCGTGACCATCATCACCACGGTCGCGCCAGATGGCCGCAATGTCGGCTTAACAGCCAATTCCTTCTCGTCGGTCTCGTTAAACCCGCCGCTCATCCTCTGGTCGCTGGTGAATCATTCGCCCAGCATGCAAGCCTTTCAAGATTGCTCGCATTTTTGTGTCAATGTGCTCAACAAAGAGCAGTCCGGCATTGCTCTGCATTTTGCACGGCCATCTGATGATAAATTTGCAGGCATCGATTGGCTTGCCGGGCTTGGCAACAGCCCCAAAATTGAAGGCGCCTTAGCGCATTTCGAATGCAAAAATTCTTATCGGTATTACGGCGGCGATCATGTGATTTTTCTCGGTGAAGTAGAAGCCTATAGCCATCATCAAGGCGAGCCGTTGATTTTTAGTCGCGGCGCTTTTGGTTCTTTCCAACCCGCCTAACAGCCTCCCGCCCCTTTGATTGCTCAAAAACCTGAACCCCGATTTTTAAAAATCCATGGCAAAACCAAGCGCCCCACACCCCTCGCCTAAAACCGCTCCGGTCAGGCAAAAACGCCTGTCACCAGAACAG
>CAWUMW010000082.1:0-9537 GCA_963923415.1 uncultured Hyphomicrobiales bacterium
GGTAATATAAACAAAGCCTTCTTGATCCATGTGGCCAAGATCGCCAGTGCGAAACCACCCATTACGGAAAGCTTTTTCATTTGCCTCAGGATTTTCATAATAGCCCGCAAAAACTGCCGGGCCGATGCAACAGATTTCGCCTGTTTCAAAGGGTGCCAATTCTTTGCCATGATCATCTTGAATCGAGACTTGCATGCCCGTCCGTTCAAAGCCGCATGTGCCAATACGGGCAAAAGGTCCATCCTCAGGATCATGCAAAGCAGGCGGCAAGACGGTAATATTGCCCGTCACCTCACCGAGGCCGAAATATTGCACAATGACTTTTCCTAACTTACGCAAAGCGGTTTTTTGATCTTCGCGATACATAGGGGCACCGGCGTAAATCACATAGCGCAAGGATGAATGATCAAAACGGTCACAGGCTGGATGCTCAACCAACATTTTTAGAATGGTCGGAACGGTAAATAAATTTGTAACACGGTGATGCGCGATGAGACGAAACGCCTCCTCAATATCAAAGCGCTCTGTCGGCAACAAAATGGTTGGCGCGCCCCGTGCAACAAGATTGAGCTGATGAACGCCAGCTCCATGGCTCAAGGGTGCCACGACCAGAGAGGCATCGGTCTCTGTCGTTCCCGGCAGCAAATCACAGAGATGATTGGTTAAGACAAAGGCCATTTGTCCATGCGTCAAGACAGATGCTTTTGAACGCCCGGTTGTGCCGGATGTAAAAAAGAACCAGCAGGGATCATTATAGTCGACAGGCGCATTGGGATATGTGCGACCAACCGCACGCTCAATGACTGCACCCACGCGATCTGAACCAAAGGACGCTTCGCCAAAGCTCCATAGGATTTCAACACCCTTCACCTGCTCCGCGACACTGCGGGCATGATCTGGAAAATCTGCCTGACACAAAAATATTTTAGCTCCCGAAAAATCGGCAAGATAAACCACCTCATCAGGCATTAAGCGGAAATTGGTAGGAACCCAAACCGCCCCCAGCCTAAATGTGGCCAGCATAGAAAAAAACATCTCGTCCGAATTTTTTGAATGAACGAGGACGCGATCGCCCTTAGAAATTCCAGCTTCAGCCAATCCGGCTGCAAGCGCTGAAACCGCTGCATCGATTGTTTTCCAGGTCAGGATCTTATCGCCCCAAATTAACCCTGCTCGATCTGGAAAGCGCCGTGCATTCTGGGTCAGCATATGCGCCAAATTCATGACCCTATTGGATTGCCGTAAAATTCCACCCAATGGCTTATAAAAAGTTTCTTGTTGCGCGGTCACGTGCATCTCCCTTTCATCTTATGGCAAGAGACAGATATGCCATTTTAGCCAATCACAGCAGAATTTCTCAAGGACTTGCGAGAGCAATCAGCGGTAATAAAACGGCCACGCCAATCACCATCATCAAACATAGCATAATCAAAACAGGACGAAATCCCAATGCAGTGAGTGCACCTATCGACGTTTTTAAACCCAAGGCACCAATCGCAATCAGCAACCCCCAACGGGCCAGTTCAAGCAAGACCACACGCAGCGTCTCAGGTACCATCCCAAAACTATGCAAGGCTGCCAAACCCAAAAAGGCAAAAGCAAAATAGGGAACAGGAACACGCGCCTGCCCACCCTGTCGGGATTCACCGCGCCGCAGATAAGTCCCGATCAGCAAGACAACCGGCAACAATAAAAAGACCCGATAAATTTTGACGATGGTCGCCAAACTGGCCACAGCCACGGAAACGGCCATGCCTGCGCCGACAACCTGCGCCACATCATGAATGGAACCACCGAGAAAAACGCCGACCTCGCGCTCCGTCAGCCCCAACAAAATTGCCAATGGGGGGTAAGCAATCATGCCAATCGTTGCCAATAAATTGCAGGCAAGAACAACAAAAGCCGTATCAGCATCCGACCGATCTTGTTCAGGCAGAACCGTTGAAATGGCTAGGGCCGCCGACGCCCCACAAATTGCTGTTGCACCTCCTGCGAGAGCACCAAACGCATCAGAACGGCCGGTTAAGCGCGCTAAGGCAATGCCACATAAAATCGTCAGCACCATGGCCATGCTCACAATCAATAAGGTATGAAGTCCCAATCCGATGATGTCATCAAATACGATCCGCAGGCCAAGCAATGCAATAGAGACTTGCAACACTGTTTTGGCGCAAAATTGCAACCCTGCAGAAAAAACCGACCGACTGGCAAAACCATTTAAACCAATTCCGATCAACAATGCCAAAACAGCGGCGGGTATCATCACGCCCATGTGATCAGACACGACTTTCTCACCCGCAGCTGAAAGTCCTGCAACGGCAAGAGAGAAGACGAAACCCGCGACCTTAAGGCGCATGGATGGAGCAAAGTGAGCCAAAAAAGCCATGATTAACGAAACCGATATTCGGTCGTTTGGCGATAAATCTGGTGAGGATCCAAACGCATCGAGGGCAAATGAGGGTGGTGGATCGCATCCGGGCACGCTTCCGGTTCAAAACAAATACCCGCAAAGGCATGATGTTTTTTACCTGCATGCCCCAAAATCGGAGCGTTTAATTTAGCCCCATCATAGAGCTGCATGGCGGGTTCTGTGGTATAGCACTCCATCGACAAACCACTGACGGGGGAACGAAGGGTTGCAGCATGACGCAAAGATCCGGCCTGCCCCCGCAATAAGAATGTTGTATCATAAGAAATGGGGGCTTGATTAGGCGAGCAGACCGAACGAAGCGTACGAAGATCAAACCGTGTTTGATCGACGGACCACACATCTCCACTCGGAATTAAATGTTCATTAATGGGCAGATAATGATCAGCGGCCACCATCACTTCATGGCCTAAAATATCCGGTCTATCATCAAGATGGAAATAGGAATGATGCACCAAATTAACAAGCGTTGGCGCATCCGTGATCGCAGTTAATTTGATACGAAGCGTGGCGGGTTCAATAAGTTCATAGTAACAGGTTGCGGTCAGATTACCCGGATAGCCTGCATCCCCATCAGGAGAAAATAAAGTCAGCGCAACCGCATGGTCATTATGCCATGCAATCGTCCAATTGCGCTTACCAAACCCCTGTCCGCCCCCATGCAGAGAATTTTCTCCCTCATTTTGCGGCAGCACATAATCTCGACCATCAAGGCTAAATCGGCCTTTATGAATTCGGTTTGCCACCCGCCCCGCAATCGCGCCCGCATGGGACGCATAGCGAAGATAAGGCTCAAATTCTTCATAGCCTAAAACAACGCGTTGCAAGCCATTTTGATGCGGCACTAAAAAATCACGGAGGGTCGCCCCCCAACTCATCACATGCGCAATGGCACCTGCTTTGCTTTTGAGCACAACTTCATAAATAGGCTCGCCATCTTTTTGCGCAAAAACCTGCATAGACATTGCATCACGCCTTCTTCTGAATAGCAAACCCAACCATCGCCGTTAAAACCAGGCACACACCAACTGTTTGAATTGCCGTAATCGTTTGATCTAAAATCAATACCCCCATCAACAACGCTGCAACAGGTTCAAAATTCATAACAGCTGCATTATCAAGCATGCCAAAACGCGGCATGAAAACAAAAAAGCTAATAATCGCTATTGCATAAAAAACGGCAACGCAACCAAGAGCCGTCCAGCCCATCGGGTCTTGAGGCCAAACAAAACCATCTTGCACAAAGCCTAATGCACCCATCAAAATAACGATAATCACCATCATCGAAAAGCTGCGCAGCCGACTATCAACGACAAGCAGCCATCGCTGTGTCACCAACATCACGACGGAGAAGGCCAAAGCCGCGGTCAGCGACAAAATAATGCCTCTCACCATCAATGCAGGCTCAATGTCTTGTACGCTCCCAAATAAATTTAGCGCCAAACTTAGACCCAGCAAGGCCAATGGCATGAACATCAATGTACGATTGGATGGCCGCCGCCCCTCAATCGCCCAGGACAATAGCGCAAAAATAAAAGGAAATGTGTTGAATGTCAGAAGAGCCAATCCAACAGGAATAATTTTAACCGCGGAATAGATGCATAAACTTTGTATGGTCAAAAGCACGCCTGCTGCCAGCAATTTCAGCCTGACCCCGTCCGGCCATTGCAACCGAACGCCTTCATATTTCAAAGCAACAAACAGTGCAAAAGCCGTAAAGGCTGATCGAACCACCACAGCCAACATAACGCTGGTCCCATGATCAAATGCAACACGGGCCGACACATGATTGCTGCCAAAAATACAAGCGATCAGCATCAAAAGCAGAACAATCTGCCAACGGGGACGAGAGGAAGTTTGCATGGAAAAACTATAGGCTATGGCGCGCAAAAGAAAGCAGCACAAAAATCATACCCTGATCTTTGTGCTGCATCATTAAAAAATTAATCGATCAATTTAACGACAGGATCTTTGCACAGATCAAGACCTGAGGCTTCAACAGAACTTCCATCCTCAAAATCAGCAGCAACTGAGGCCACGCAGCCAGAAAGCCCCTTCGCTTTGACTTTAATCGATTTGCCGGTCGCTAAAACATCTTTCAAGAGATTGGGCTCTTGACCATTGCTCTCTTTGCCGATCACCGTAAAAAAGATGACTGGAGATTTACGCTGGTTTGATACCGTCACTAAGACGTCACGACTTGCTGGCGCTTTTTGAGCGACTGCAGCCTTTGGCTTGGATGTCTTATCACCCGCCGCATGAGCCGGCAGACACATGCATGTCAATAAAACTGCCAGAACAGACCAAAGCCCAGCCGTTCCTACACTGGCACGAACCCCTTGAAATTTACGCATCGACCTCACCCTCCACGAAAGCGCCACGTGCCAATTCGCTATTTTTGTCACAGGCATATTTTAGTCTTGCTCAGTATTTGCCTTTCTCAGCCGCTTGTCTATCAAATATTCGCCTTACAAACCTGCAAAGGCATACCGGCTGATCCGTATATTGATCATGCGCCATCTGGCGGCGGAGGCAAGAAATCAACCTCATGATGGGCTGAAAGCGCCACAACATCGCGTGGATTTTGATCTTTCATGGAGTGAATTCCCCAAAAAAGGTCATAAAGTCTCCGTGTCGGCGAGACCCAGAACAAGCATTTGTTCACCCCGCCCGAATGATTAAAGATCCCATGAGGGATCCCCATCGGCAAACGGATCAAATCGCCTGCACCGGCCTGCATCTCCTGCCCATCAAGAACCAGTGAAAACGTCCCCTCCAGAACATAGATAAATTCATCCTGCGTGGGGTGAATATGGGGGGGAACAAAAGTGCCAGGAGGAAAGGTCGCATGCCACGAAAAGCTGTGCTCAGACACCTGCTTGGGAACATAAATCTGGCCCAAAATGTTCCACACTATGCCATCGAGCCCCTGCCCTGCTGGCGTGACACCTGCGGTCATCGGTTTCATCCTGTTCCCCTTCTTTTCATGTTCAAGCCAAGTTCGATTAGAGCAAAACCGCTTCAAAGATGCAAATATCGATCAATGATGGATGGATCAGCCAAAAACTCTGCATTGGAACCGCGCCAAACAACCCGGCCCTTTTCCAAAACCACATGGCGGTCCGCCAAGCGTGTCATGGCCTTCAGGGTTTTATCAATCAATAAAATGGCTTCGCCTTCCGCTTTTAATGTCTCGATGCACTGCCAGATATCTTGGCGAATCAAAGGGGCCAATCCTTCGGTCGCCTCATCCAAAATCAACAATTTTGGATTGGTCATCAACGCCCGACCAATCGCAAGCATTTGCTGCTCCCCCCCCGAAAGCTCATTGCCACGATTATGTTTGCGTTGAGCCAATCTGGGAAACACCTGATAAACACGCGTGATGGACCATCGACCAAGCTGCAATCGATCCGCGGCCGTCGCTATAAGATTTTCTTCAACCGTCAGAGTTGGAAAAATCATGCGCCCTTCCGGCACAAGACCCAATCCAGCCCGCGCCCGAACAAAGGCTGGCGCATGGGTCAAATTATGCCCATCAAACCAAACTTCACCCTGCCACACCGGCAACAAACCCATCATGGCACGAATTGTTGTGGTTTTGCCCATGCCATTACGACCCAATAAGGTCACCACTTCGCCCGCCGCGACATCCAGATCAATGCCAAACAGGGCCTGTGCATCGCCATAACCGGTCGTGAGCGCAGACAATTTCAGCATCAAATATCTCCATCCCCCAAATAGGCGGCCCGAACCCGTTGATCTTGTCGGACTGTGTCAGGCCTATCGCAGGCAATCACCTCACCATCAACCAACACGCTCACACGATCGGCCAATGAAAAAACAGCATCCATGTCATGTTCAACCAGCACCATGGCAATAGATCCTTTCAATTGAAACAACAGATCCATCAGCCTTAAAGATTCATCATGGCCCATACCTGCCATTGGCTCATCCAACAGCAAAAGTTTGGGCTGCATCGCCAAAGCCATCGCAATTTCAAGCGCACGTTTTTCACCATGTGACAGATGACCGGCTTGTATATGCGCGCGTTGCGACAAACCAACACGCTCGATTTGGTGCAGAGCCGGACCATTCAAATGCGTATCATGATAGGCGTTGCGCCACATCCCCAAGGGATGATCGCTCAAGGATTGAACTGCCAAAGCGACATTATCCAAAACGGTCAATGACGCAATAATCGACGTAATCTGAAAGGTTCGAACAAGTCCCAAATGGGCGCGTTTTTGCATCGGCAAATGGGTGACAACGTGACCATCATAAATTAAACGCCCGGCATCAGGCTTTAAAAGCCCTGCGATTTGATGAATGAGCGTTGTTTTCCCTGCGCCATTTGGACCAATAATCGCATGAATTTCCTGCGGCAAAACATCGAGTGAGACATGATGGGTTACTCGAACGGCACCATAATTTTTTTGCAAATCTTGAACGGACAGAATGGGGTCAAGCATGGGGCTTCTCCCCAGTTGATTGCGCGTTTAAGCGCAAAATCCAAGGAGCCAAGCCTCCACGGAAAAACAACACAAACAAGATAATCAAAGGACCGAAAATAACTTTCCAATGCTCTGTCAGCGATGATAGCCCCTCTTCCAGCAGCATGAATGCAAAAGCACCCGTCACAGCCCCCCAAAGCGAGCCGACGCCACCCAAAATAACCATGAAAATCAAATCACCAGAGCGTTGCCATGCCGCAAAGGCGGGACTAACAAATTCCGTTTGATTGGCGATTAAAAACCCACTCACACCAGCGATCATGCCCGACAAAGTATAAGCGGTTAATCGAACCTGAAACACATCATAGCCAAGCGCACGCATGCGCGTTTCGTTATCACGTGTGCCAAGCAAAACACGCCCAAAGCGCGATTGCACCAGACGGGTTAAGCCGTAAAGACAGATCATCAAACACAACAGCGTGACATAATAGAAGGCCGTTTTATTGTTTAAAAGATCACTGCCGAACAGAGTGGAGCGGCGTGGCAACGTCAGCCCATCATCGCCGCCATAGCGATAAAGAGCTTGCGTTGCGAAATAGACCATCTGACCAAAGGCCAAAGTGATCATAATAAAAACAACACCCCGTGTTTTTAAAGCGACGAGTCCAGTCAAATAAGCAAAAACAGCACAGACCAATACCGAGAGCGGCAAAGCAAGCAGGCTCTCGCCCCAGCCTTCCTTGACTAAAATGCCCGTTGTGTAAGCACCTAATCCTAAAAATGCTGCGTGACCAAAGCTAACAAGTCCGCCAATGCCCAAAACCAGATCAAGCGACAAAGCCGCTAAAGCAAAGATCATAATTTGCGTTAATAACGGCACCCAATGTCCCTGCCCCGTCAAAGATGCCACGAGCGGAATAACACTCAAAATCAGGGCTAAAAGAACAACAGGCTTTTGTGAGGGATGCGCTTGCACCGATGCTGCGGACTGACTCATGAACGGCCCCGCGCCGGAAATAAACCTGCAGGACGCAAAAACAAAACAACGGCCATCAATATGTAAATAAACATCGAAGAGAGGCCATTGGCGATCCCGCGAGCCGCAGCAGCGCCAGTAAACAAGCGCAGAATATCAACCATGTAGCTGCGGGCTAAAGTGTCAATCAGACCAACCAACAAAGCGCCCGCAAAAGCGCCCCGGATCGACCCAATGCCGCCAATGACAATGACCACAAAAGCCAAAATCAAAACCTGATCGCCCATGCCCGGCTCAACAGAAAGAATAGGCGCCGCCATTGCACCAGCAAAGCCCGCTAGAACGGACCCAAATGCAAAAATAATCATGAACAAGCGACGGACATCGACCCCCAAAGCTGACAGCATATCCGGATGTGAGGCTCCGGCCCGCAATTGCATCCCTAAGCGGGTTTTGTCGACGACAAGCCACAACATCAATGCCATCAGCAATCCAGCCGCAATAATTGCAAAACGATAGAGCGGGTAAAGAATACCATCCCCTAATAACACCGACCCTTCAAACCACTCAGGAACCGGGACATTCAGCGGCGATGCCCCAAATAAAATTTTTACACCCTGATTAAGAAAGAGGATGAGCCCAAATGTCGCCAAGACTTGATCGAGATGGCTCCGTTGATAAAGCGGCCTAAAAACGATCCGCTCGAGAAACAGGCCGCAGATCAACACGCCGAGCAAAGCGAGACAAAGCCCAATGGCAAAATTTCCAGTCATTGCAATCAGGATCGCAGCCAAATAGGCGCCCACCATATATTGCACACCATGCGCCAGATTGATGAAATCCATCACGCCAAAAACCAAGGTCAGACCTGCTGCCACCATGAACATCAGTAAGCCTAATTGGAGACCGTTCAATATCTGAATGGCAAAAAGCGACATCAATAACCCCTGTGCGGGACTTCATTAAAATTGATCACACGTCAATAAAAAGACATGCAGGCGGTTGAGAGACCGCCTGCACCATCAAAAGTATCGTTTATTTCAACGGGCATTCCGCTGCATAGGCATCACCGTAATCACTGAAAATCTTTTCTTCGATTTCGGTTTGGAACTTTCCATCAGGCCGCTTGGCAACCTTCACCACATAAAAATCCTGAATCGGATAGCCATTGGTGTTGAATTTAAATTTACCACGCAAGGATGCAAATTCGGCCTTTTTCAAGGCTGCCCGCAAAGCGGCTTTGTCAGAGGTTGAGCCTTTTGTCGCGGTCAGAGCTGCATGGATCAATTGCCCCGCATCATAGGCCTGCATGGCATAAGATCCCGGAACCACATTGAAATTGGCTTCGTAATTTTTCACAAAGGCTTTGGATTGGGCATTATCCATATTGGGCGCCCAGCTCATGCCCGACCGAAAACCAATTGCTGCATCTTGCTGCGCGGGAAGGGTCGATTCATCAACAGTAAAGGCGGATAAGAAGGGTAATTTGTCCGCAAGGCCGGCTTGCCGGAATTGCTTAACAAAATTGACACCCATTCCACCGGGCAAGAACACAAACAACACATCGGGCTTGGCCGCTGCAATTTTTGCAAGCTCTGACGCATAATCAAGCTGACCGAGCGGTGCATAAACCTCATCGACGATTTCACCCGTAAAGTGCCGCTTAAAGCCAGCTAAGG
>CAWUMW010000083.1:0-9466 GCA_963923415.1 uncultured Hyphomicrobiales bacterium
GAACAAACCGTAAGAAATACCCCGGTTCCACACCAAAATCAGATCCAGAACCGGCGTCAGGATGATCGGTTGGCGGATCTCCAAATCAATCAGATGCAACACCGCCAGCTTGCTGGCCTGATCAAATCCCAAAACCAACAGCGTCCACAGATAGGCCAGACGCACCGGCGCCATCCGCTCAGCGTGCCGCGGAATGGCGGTGCGATCCTCCGGCTCGATGCGCATCAAGCCTGTCCCGCAGCCCGGCTCCATTCCCGCAACGCCTGCGCATCGCGCGGTGTCACATCAGGATAATCCGGATCGCTGCCCACATCAGGAGAAATGCGCCATGAACGCGCGCATTTGCGCCCCTGTGCCGGGTGATGGACCACCGCAACGCCGGGCACATCCTCAAGTCTAAACGCGTCCTGCGGACCCTCACCCACTTCGACCTGCAAAGCCGATGTGATGCACACATCGGCAAAACAAATGGCCTGTAGCAAAGCCGCCAAATCGGCATCCGTCACATAAACAACAGGCGCTGATTCCAAAGACGAACCAATGCGTTTTTGAGCCCGCTCAATTTCCAAAGCGCCTGTGACAACCCGCCGAACCCGCCGGATCTGTGCCCAGCGCTTGGCCAAAGCATCTTGCCGCCAGCCTTGCGGCACATCCGGAAACAGCTCCAGATGCACCGATTGAGCCTCTGGATAGCGCGCCAACCAGGCCTCCTCTGCGGTAAAGACCAAAATAGGCGCCAACCACCGCGTGACGGTTTTGAAAATCAATTCAATGCAAGACAAAGACGCCAAACGCTCTTGCGAGGACAAAGGATCGCAATAAAGCGTATCCTTGCGGATATCGAAATAAAAGGCCGAGAGATCGGTGTTCATGAACAACGACAATTCCGCGATGACTTTGCGATAATCATAGGTCGCATAGGCCTCCGTGATCACCGGTGCGAGTTCCGCAAGACGATGCAACATCACTTGCTCAATCTCTGGCATCTTGGCCGGATCAACCGCCTGTGCCGGATCATAATGCGCCAAGGAACCCAGCATCCAGCGCAAAGTATTGCGCAATTTGCGATAGGTTTCGACAAAGGTTTTGAGAATTTCCTTGCCGATCCGCAAATCATCGGAATAGTCGCTGGCTGCGACCCACAAGCGCAAAATATCGGCCCCCGAATCTTTGATGACATCCTGCGGCGCTGTGACATTGCCCAGCGACTTGGACATTTTCTGGCCCTTCTCATCCAGCACAAAGCCATGCGTGAGCACCACATCAAACGGCGCGCGTCCCCGCGTGCCGCAACTCTCTAACAAGGAGGATTGGAACCAGCCCCGATGCTGATCCGATCCTTCGAGATACATCACCCGATCCTGACCACCATCAACAATCCGCTCAATCCCCGCAAGGCTCGGAAAATAGGTCGGGGTATTTAAGACATAAGAATGGGTGGAGCCGGAATCAAACCACACATCCAGCACATCCATGACCATGTCATAGTCATCCGCCACCACCGAGGATGTGGCCGCTGCTAAAAAGCGCTCTTTCGCACCGGGTTTAAACCACGCATCGCCGCCTTCTGTTTCAAAGGCCTGCGCAATGGCCGCATCAACCGCTTGGTCCTGCAGCATCTGCTTACTGTCTTTATGAACAAAGACAGTAATCGGAACCCCCCACGCGCGTTGGCGTGACATGACCCAATCGGGTTTATTTTCGACCATGCCGCGGATCCGGTTTTCTCCGGTGTCAGGCACCCATTGCGTGCGCGCAATCGCATCAAAGGCGACCTGCCGCAAAGAGGAACCCCCTGCATAGGGCCGATCCATTGCGATGAACCATTGCGGCGTATTGCGGAAAATCACCGGCTTTTTTGAACGCCAGGAATGCGGATATTGATGTTTCAAACGCCCGCGAGACACCAGCGCATCGGCGTCAATCAATGCTTTGATCACCGCCTCATTCGCATCCCCTTTATCCCCCTTTTCGGTGATAACGCGCTTACCCTCAAAGCCGGGTGCTTCGCTGGTATAAAGACTGTCATCATCAATGGTGAAAGGGATCCGCGTCTCAATGCCGCGCTCGCTCAACTGGCGACCCGACGCCATCCAGATTTCAAAGTCTTCGCGCCCGTGGCTCGGCGCTGTATGCACAAAACCTGTCCCTGCATCATCGGTGACATGATCCCCGTCTAACAAAGGCACGAGAAAATCATAGCCAAGGCCTGCCAGTGGATGTGCGCAGACCATGTCGTGAAACGACTCGGCCTGAATATCGGCTTTCCATGCCAAAGTGATCTTGGCTGCATCCGCCACCGCATCGGCCAATTTTTTGGCGAGAATATAGGTCTCGCCTATTTGAGGGCCGAAGTCGCGTGCATTGGCTGTGACGTCATAAACTGCGTAATCAATTTTGTGCGAATAAGAAATCGCGCGGTTACCCGGCAGCGTCCAAGGCGTCGTGGTCCAGATGATGACAGAGGCACCGCTATGCGCGCCTGTGCGAACCGGAAACTTCACCCACACCATATCGCTTTGATGATCATGATATTCAATTTCGGCTTCTGCCAAAGCGGTCTTTTCGACCACCGACCACATCACCGGTTTTGATCCCCGATAGAGCAGGCCATTGTCCTTAAACTTCATGATCTCGCGGGCAATCTGTGCCTCTGCATGAAAGGCCATCGTGGAATAAGGATGATCCCAATCCCCTGTAATGCCCAGCCGCTTGAACTCCTCGCGCTGCACATCCAACCAATGTTCGGCAAATAACCGGCATTCTTGCCGGAATTCCACCACCGGCACTTCGTCCTTGTTCTTGCCTTTGGCGCGATATTGCTCCTCGATCTTCCATTCAATCGGCAAACCGTGACAATCCCAGCCGGGGACATAATTGGAGTCAAATCCGAGCATCTGCTGCGAGCGTGTCACCAAATCCTTGAGGATCTTATTGAGCGCGTGACCAATATGAATATTGCCATTGGCATAGGGCGGGCCGTCATGCAGCACAAAGCGCGGGCGCCCCTGTGCGGCTTTGCGCAACTGCTGATAAAGATCAATCGCCTGCCAGCGCTTCAACAAATCCGGCTCACGCTGCGGCAAACCGGCCCGCATCGGAAATTCCGTCTGGGGCAGCAATAATGTCTTGGAATAATCAAGCGGCGGCTGGGTTTTATCAGTCATGATCAATGCACTTCGCTTTTCGTTAAACGTCCTTGAGAGGGGCAGACAAGCCGGACAGCCCTTCTCTGCCGCCCTTTCCCTGCAAGGCCCCTTAACCTATTTGCTGCCCGAGTGCTACCCAAGCGTGCCCTGATTGACCCCTGTTACGCCAAAGGCAGCAGACTCCGTCCACCCGCTGTGGCCAAAATCCGACGCGCTGCCGCGCTATCTTGGTCCATTTGTGCAATCAAGGCTTCAACACTGTCAAATTTAGCCTCAGGCCGAATGAAATCCACCCATTCAACATCGATCACCTGATCATAAAGATCACCCGCAAAATCAAACAGATGCGTTTCCAGCCGCGGCGCGCCGTTGTCAAAAGTTGGGCGCGATCCGAAGGACGCCACCCCATCATGCACCCGGCCTGCCACCGCCATCCGCACCGCATAAATCCCAAATGGTAACCGACACGCATCAAGCAGGCTCATATTGGCGGTGGGATAGCCCAAGGTGCGGCCCCGCTTATCCCCATGCTGCACCGGCCCGCGGACAATCCACCGATAGCCCAACAAGGCCGCTGCTTGTCTCAGATCGCCCGCTTGCAAGGCCGCCCGGATCGCACTAGAGGAGACCGGCTCATCTTGTGATTTTAAAGCGGGCACCACGACCACCGGCAGACCCAAACGCCGACCGATGGCCTCGATCATGGCCGGAGAGCCTTCCCGGCCCTTGCCGAAATGGAAATCATGCCCAATGACCAGTCCCCCGACCCCTAAGCCGCTGATTAAAAGCTCTTCAATAAAAACCTGCGCACCGGTTTGCGCCAAAGCCTGATCAAAGGGCAAGGTGATCATGCCCTGCAAGCCCAAATGCTGGGCGATGGCGGCTTTCAAGGGCGGCGGGGTCAAACAAAAAAGCGGCGCATCAGGGCGGAAAAACTGCCGCGGATGCGGATCAAATGTCAAAAAGGCCGCCGGACGGTGCAGCTGGTCTGCCAATGCCCGGGCCTGCGCCAGCACCGATTGGTGACCACGATGCAGGCCATCAAAATTGCCAAGCGCCACCACGGCCCCTGCCAAACGCGTAGGCAAGGCCTGTGTGCCCCCATGACAGACAAAATCCGCAACAGAACCAGAGAGAGGTGCGTCAGACAGTTTCAACCTTATTCCAACCCTTAACAGACCCATAAGCTGTGAGACGGCTTTCCATCAAGAAAGCAACATGCGCACCTCTTCCCTTCCCTCCCAAAGAGATCAGAGAGCCGTGCTGCAATGCGAGCGGACCCTGCCGTCTTTTGGGGCGGATGGTCAAGCCCCAATACGGGCGCACGCCCAGACAGTCGCTATCGGCTTCAGCAGAGCGGTGGATTTAGGCTGATTTTTTGGCGGCAGCGCTCTGTGGGACGCTGACCCACGCCTCGCCCTCCAAGACCGGGCGTCCATCGACAAGGCAGCGACACTCCAGCCGCACACGCCGCCCTTTTTCAATTTTTTCAGCGACTTCCACACTGGCTGTCACCACATCGCCGATCTTGACCGGGCCAAGAAAGCGCAAGGTTTGCGACAGATAAACCGCGCCCGGACCCGGCATTTGCGTGCCGATCACCGCAGAAATCAGGCTGGCCGTGAACATGCCATGGGCAATCCGTTGCCCGAAACGGGTCGAAGCCGCATAGTCATCACTGAGATGGATCGGGTTATTGTCCCCAGAAACCTGAGCAAAACCAACAATATCAGTTTCCATGACCGTGCGCATCAAACTGCTGGCCTGACCCAAATCCAGATCATCAAACCCATAGGTACGCATCATTGGAACAGTCATTGCCACAGCTCCCTTCTCTCTTCGTGTCTATGAACAAGCAAACAAGAACCAAAACACCACGACGAGGCCCGTGAGACGCAGCCTTACTCTGTGCAGTGCAACATGGCTATTGGTCTTTCCGACGAGAGCCCTATGGCATGCCGCGTGAACGGGAGATTGAGGCTGAGGCGGGGTGAACTTTATCGTGTTAGCCCGCAAAGGGGGGCACGCCCTTGATGCGCCCGACCAAAACAAGATGTCTGATTGACGTCAGGAAGCGCTTAGGCCAGCACATCCATCACCGCCACCGGATGATGGGCCCGGTCGGCCATCGCCTGTGCAACACTCGTTGCGCTCAAGCCATGTTGATGCAAGGCAAAATCCTCGGCATGGATACCGCGCGCCACCAGCACACAATCCACCCCAAAGGCCGCTGCGCCAGCCACATCGGTCATGAAAGCATCACCAATAGCGAGAATCCGGCTGCGATCCGCAGGCTTGCCGGTCAGGCTTTCTGCCACGCGCTGCGCCTCACGATAGATCGGGGGATGTGGCTTGCCTGCATAATGGGTCGTGCCGCCGATTTGCTCATAAGCAAGGGCAAGCGCGCCCGCGCAATAGATCATTTGATCGCCCCGCTCGACGATGAGATCGGGATTGGCACAAATCATCTCCAACTGCCGGGCTTGCGCCTGCGCCAATAAGGGCGCGTAATCCTGCGGTGTTTCCACCTCATCATCATAAAGGCCTGAGCAAATAATATAGGCCGCATCTGCAAGCTCGGTTTTGCGGCCTGCCAATCCTGCCAGCAGCGGTTTGTCGCGCTCAGGCCCGATATGCAAATAAGGCGCATCCCCGCGCGCCAGAATCAATTGGCGTGTGACATCCCCTGAAGTCACGATTTCATCCCATGCGGTTGGCTTGACGCCCCAATGCAGCAACCAGTCCGGCACCAAAGCGCCGGGACGCGGTGCATTAGAGACCAGAACCACCGTGCCACCTTGCGCACGAAATCGGGTCAGAATATCGGACGCCAAGGGCCATGCCGTGCGGCCATTGTGCAAAACACCCCAAATATCACAGAAAATGACATCATAACGCGAGAAAACGGGTTCAATCGACGTCCAAATCGGCGGCAGGGATGAATGAGATGACATGCCAAGACTTTCCCAAGACGAAAAAAGAAGACAGTGAAACAACACATCTTCGAAACAACAACCCTCCCGCACAAGCCAGACAAATCAACGAAGATCAAGCCCCTGAAGCGAAGCTGAGACAAAAAGCCCACTTCCCTCACAGCCCTCAAAGAGGCTTACGGCCCTTTTTTTGCCACGAAAATCCTGTCATTATAGAGAACCTATCATCGTGGGGGTGCGGATTGGCCAAGCCTGCGTGCCGCACGCCCTTGTTTTATTGGAGATGATCCATGACCGCCTCGTCCCCGTCCCCCATCCTGTTAAGCGTCTCCGGCCTTAAATGCGATGGCTGCGTGAATGCCGTCAAACGCCTGATCCTCAAACAAGACGCACAAGCGCAGGTCGAGGTCGATCGGCCAGCCGGTACGGCCCATATCCTGTCCGACCAGCCAGCCGCCTTATTTGCCGAGCGTTTGACCCAAGCCGGTTATCCGAGCCAGCCGCAATAAGACCAACGCCCCTTGAACGGGAGCACTTTTTTCCCGCGCTTTCCGTTTTTTATGGTCGGATTAAACCAGTTGTTTACGATTTCGGGGCTTTATAGGCCTCACTTGGAGGGGCCTGTTTGCAGGCCTTTGTTGCCAAAATTGAATAAAGCGAGTGAGCATGCAACGGATTCTGCTGGCTGAAGATGATAACGATATGCGGCGTTTTCTGGTCAAAGCCCTTGAAAATGCAGGCTATCAGGTCTCCTCCTGTGAAAATGGGCTGGCCGCCTATGACCGTTTGCGCGAAGAGCCTTATGAATTATTGCTGACCGATATTGTCATGCCGGAAATGGATGGCATTGAGCTCGCCCGCCGCGCGACCGAACTCGACCCCGATATCAAAGTGATGTTTATCACCGGCTTTGCGGCTGTGGCGCTCAATCCGGATTCGGATGCGCCGAAAGATGCCAAAATTTTGTCAAAGCCCTTCCATCTGCGCGATCTGGTGTCGGAAGTGCAAAAAATGCTGGTGGCCGCCTAAGCTTGATGGCCTTTGGCCGCCTCAAGCCTGTTAGCCTTTATCTGCCAAACGGGCCCATGCCCGTACTTAACACTCAGTACTCAGAACTCAGAACTCAGTACTCAGCACAGATAATTATTTTCACGCTTCCAATTTTGGATATAGGCGTTAATCTCCGCATCGCTCTTGCCGATTGTCTTGAGGTCGGTGCGGATGCGTTTTTCAAAAATAGCCATGTCGGAGGATGGATTGGCGCAAGGCGACGACTTGGGATAGTCGCTGCTCTGCGCCGCATTTTGGGCCGGGACCACGGTCTTTTGAATGATGGTGGTCTCACTGCGCTCCTCAGTATAAATGCGCTGCGGCTTGGGATCACCTTTGACCGATTGATCAATGATATAAACATTGGTCGGTGCCCGCTCCGCCACGCACCCACCTAACAGGCCGAGCGCCAATAAACCCATAACATGACGCAGCGCGAAAACAGTTTTCATCGGCTTAAACCCATCGTTAACATGGCCAGGTCGCAACAGCGCGTCTATTTGAACAATTGTTCAAGCGACTTCTTGTCTTGCGTGCCTGATTTAAATTCCAGTTTGGCTTCAGTGATTACGTGATTGAGATAGGCTTGCAGCAATAAAGCGCTTTCGATGGACACATTATAGCCCTCGATAAACCGCCCTTTATTGCGCTGAATCCGCCCGGCTGTAGCCCCATCCTCATAGATGTTAAACCGCACTTCTGTTGAGGCTTTGCCATCAAGCCGCTCGCCATCGGGCGGGCATTCGGCAACCGGGAAACAGACCACGCGCTTTTCAAAATTCTTGCGGATCTTTTCCTTATGCGCCGTCTCGGACCAATCATGCAGCTTAAACAGAGCATCCTTGGTTTCTTCCATTTCCGCCAAGGTCATCTCGATTTTGCCGCGCACTTTTTCAACCGAGGCATTGATGTCAACGAATTTGAAGCTGAAGCCCATTTCGCCGCGATCAGACACCACAGGCTCAACCCAGAACTCACCGGTTTCGTTGGTGCCGGGAATGTAATAGGGAATTTTCGGATAGATCTCGGACGCCTTGCGCGCTGAAATATAAAGATCCCGATCATTCGGCTTGATCGATGTCAGATATTCGGAGAATTTTTTGTCTTTCTCGTTATAGTCTTTTTTCAATTGCGTGACGCGCGTGTTGACCGACACAAGGGTGGCTTCAATCGTCTGCTTTTTCTCAGTCGATACACTCGATTGCAATTGCTTTTGTTCTTGGATCACGGTTTCAAGCACTTTGATCTGGCCTGCCAGATCACCAATTTGCTTGTTCATGGCTGCTGCATTTTCTGCCGTGATGCCATTTTGCACCGAGACCGTCACCGGAACCTGTTGCTGCACCACAGGATTAGCTTGAACCTGCGGCGCCCGACTGCGCGCCTCAGCCTCAGCCCGGATCCGCGCATCCGCCTCCGCCTTGGCCCGGAAATATTCCGTTTCCCCCGCTTTATAGCGATAGTAAAAATCCGGCGATACACGCTGCCAATTATTGGAATAGGTTGGCTTACAGTAAAAATAGCCGTTGTCGGCCCGGTCGCACCCACGCAACCCTTCCAGACTATATTCTTGCGCCTGCGCTAAATTAACCTGCGCAAAGGAAAAAAGGCACAGCAGACTGCACGCTCCAAAGAGCGTGCGTAACCCCGGGACGATTAGGCGCATTGTGTTCTAACTTCTTTGCTCGGCTTGCCTTGGAAAGTAATGGTTTCTTCGATTTCTTTGCAAACGCGCCCGTCTGGCATTTTCTCGTTTTTCACGATCCGAATTTTGCCACTGGCATTGTTGGTTTGCCAATTCACCGCCCCAGAATTTTTCTTATTGGCTGCAGCAATAGCTGCATCATGGCGGGCTTTGGATTCGGCATCGAGTTGCGCGACGATATTGGCAACCACGGCCACCGCCACCACAGCCCCGATAATGCCGAAAATGGCATCCGCACTGCCCGCACGGCTCTGCTGCGTGGCAGTGCCATAGCCAAGGCTCGCGATCAAAGCGAGTGCAATGAATTTTTTGGATATGCGCATGTGACGGCCCCCTTCACGATCAGTCGGTTCTAATATTGGGAATTAACCCATTTTTAACCCTTCAAGTCAAATGCTAAATTCCCTAAAATAAGAGAAATCCCACCTCTTTGCCCCAAAAGCTGCCCCTTTCGAATAAGAGCCTCTGGGGAAAGCCCCCCCAGTTCTCAGGACTTAGAAGTACGAGATCTCCCAGTTCTCTAGTCAAGGAAGCACAAAATCCCACGGATGTCAGGGCATGGAAGCAGGCGAACCCCCCGGTTCTCAGAGCAAGGAAACACGCGAACCCGCAAGATCTCAGGGCAAGGA
>CAWUMW010000084.1:0-9256 GCA_963923415.1 uncultured Hyphomicrobiales bacterium
CCGGGATTGAGGGTGACAAAAAGCGGTGTCTTTGTTTTTAAAGGCTGCAGATTGTTCATCCAATAGCTCAGTGAGACCTGCGGCGCTGTGTCGCTTTGCTGGTCTGATAAATAAACCCAACTTGCCCATGCGGAGGGCCGAGAGGGCATGAAGCTGACATCGCTGTGTAAAATGGCCGTGTTTTTTTGATAGCGAAAAGCCGTTAAGACGTGATCTTCTTGGGGGGTTGGATCCGCAATGATCGCGCGGGCTTGATCCGCATGGCAGGCTAAGACCACATCATCATAAACATGCGTTGCGCCTGTTTGATCTTGCACACAGACATGGCCGTCTGCCCGCCATATTTTTTGTGCAGCCCGTCCAAGATAGATTTGATCACAATAGGTTTCACCTAAACGCGCGACATAGCTGCGGCTGCCCCCAACAACCGTGTACCATTGAGGATGATCGGCAACGGTCAATAAGCCGTGATTGTCAAAAAACCGTAAAAAAGAATGGGCAGGAAAATCGAGCATTTGGTTTAAAGGCATGCTCCAAATGGCGCCCCCCATCGCGAGTAAATAATAGTTGCGAAACCATGAGCCCATGCCCAAATGGTGGAGGCAATCGCCTAAGCTTATGGAAGGATCGGAATGAAGAAAGCGCCGGGCGGTTTGATTGAATTTTAAAATATCAAAAATCATCTTCCAAAATTGGACACGCAACAGATTTCTTTTTTGTGCGAATAATCCCAAGGCATGGCGTGTTCCATATTCTAGCCATCCATGATCAATGCTGACACCAAAGGACATATCACTGGGCGCAATCGGAATGTGGTGAAATTCAAACAGGCGCGTCAACAGCGGATAATTGCGTTTGTTGAACACAATAAAGCCGGTATCAACCGCAATGGATCCGTCTTGGGTGGGGACTTCAACCGTGCGGCTATGTCCACCGAGCGTCGGATTGGCTTCGTAAAGGGTTACGTGGTGGCTCGCATGCAACACAGAGGCCGCACCCAATCCAGAAATGCCGCTGCCGATAATGGCCAGTTTTTTACGGTGATCCGGTGTTTTTAGTTGATTCTGTGTCATGCAAACGAACTCACGCAAGGCCCTCACCCGATCTTGTGACACAAGCTGTAGCGCGTATCGCAAGAAGGGGTAAGTAAAAATCAGTATCGGCGCTCACTTGCACATGAAAAAGCGCCTATTTCAAGCCCTTTTACTTGGTGTCGTAAACCCTCGCATGGATCCCTCAGTTTGGGATCACAGAGGCTGGGGGATTGTGCGTGGTTTGAGCTTGGGTGTTGGGTTTGGTGATGGAGCTCTTGACAAAGGGGGCCTGTCATTTGGATGATGGAGGTTCAGTTTTTTCTTAGATCCCAACGGCTGCGATGAGGATCCCCACACAAGCATAAAGCGGTTCGATGCATTCACTGGCTGCAATTGTTTATGAAGACGGCCCCGCTTTTGATCGCTTTTTGGTTGAATTGGCGGAGCGCTATCGGGCACAGGGCTTGTCGTTAGCAGGCGTTGCGCAGATGAATCCGCGTCGCGCGCACTCTGATCAGTGTGACATGGTGTTGCAAGAATTGCATGCGGGCCATCATGTGCTGATTTCCGAACACCGTGGCGCGGAAGCACGGGGATGTCGGCTAAATGTTGCTGCGTTGCTCGAAGCCTCCCAACAGATTCGTCAGTCTTTGTCGGCGTCGCCCGATCTGGTCATCATCAATAAATTCGGCAAGATGGAAGCGGAAGGATCTGGTTTGCGCGATGTGATGAGCGAGGCAGTCTTGTCAGGCCTTCCGACCTTGGTGGGTGTGCCGCAACGCAATTGGGAGGCGTGGTGCAGCTATTGTGCGGGTGAGGCAGAAATTTTACCCGCTGTTCATGCCCAGGTGGATGCATGGCTCACGCATTTTGACCCCGCGCGGACCATCGCTCATTAATCAGCGCGCATTAATCAATGCGTTCGTAATCAACGCGCTGTAAGTGTTGTTAATTGCTGGAGATCAAGCCAGCCCCAATATTGATCGTCAGTGCTAAGACGGCGGTATTGAAAATAAAGGCAATGATGCCTTGGATCATGGTGGTTTGGCGCATGATACGCGAGGATGTGTTGACATCTGCTGTGGCAGCCGCACAGGCGATGACAAAAGAATAATACATAAAATCGCTGTAATCGGGTTCGCGCTGACCGGGAAATTCAAGGCCTCCGGCATCTGTCCCGTCTTTTTGGCGGTAGTACAGGGCTGCATAATGCAAAGCAAACACCGCATGGGTAAAAGCCCATGAAGACCCAACAGTGATGCTGGTTAACAGCAAATGCATGACAGGATAGGCGCCTGACTTGAGCCGGACCAATTCGATAAAGATCGCGGCAAAGCTGGCAATCGCGCCTAAGACGGCAATGATGAGAATGGCAAAATCACCCGCGTCATAAAACGCCGCGCGTCTGCGGCAATGGGTCACATCGGCGCGCGCGGTTGAGACAAAAATCATGGTCACGAATAGCACGGCGGTCATGTTCCAGCCCATCAGAGCGCGGGTCGCCCATTGCCAGTCCGACGGCAGCAGAAAAAAAGTCAGTAGGCCGACAGCTGCGCACAGCAAAAGACCATGGCGGGATTGGAAACCGCGCCAAACGCGTTTGCCTGTGGCGAGGGTGACAGGAGGGGGCGTCATGTGCGGCGGTTTCCTGCAAAAGAGAGAGCGGCCCGTAAAACATCGCTCTGGCCAGAAAATTGATCAAGGCTTTGATGGGCCGTTGCGATCAGATCGGTGATTTCCTGACGGGCACCCTGCACCCCTAAAAGTTGCACAAGCGTGGCTTTACCGGCCTGCGCATCTTTGCCTGTTGCTTTTCCCAACGTGGCCGCATCGGCTTCCACATCCAGCAGATCATCGGCAATTTGGAAAATGGCCCCGAGGCAATTGGCATAGTGGACAAGGGCCTTGCGCTGTTGGGGCGAGGCTTCGGCCAAGCGGGCGCCCATTTCCACCGCATAGCGCAGCAAGGCGCCGGTCTTCATCATTTGCAACTGTCGCACAGCTTCAGCGGGTAAGGCCAAGGCTGCTTGATCGGGGCTAAATCGCCCTTCCGCTGTCAGATCGAGCATTTGCCCGCCTACCATGCCCCCTTGTCCGGCAGCGCGCGCTAGGCCTTGGACCAGAGCCAGCCGGATCGCTGGATCGGGATGGGTCTGCGGATCAGCGAGGAGATCAAAGGCCAAGGTGAGCAAGCCATCTCCGGCTAGAATGGCGGTCGCTTCATCAAAAGCCCGATGCACGGTCGGTTGGCCGCGGCGCAGATCATCATTGTCCATGGCGGGCAGATCATCATGGACCAGCGAATAACAATGCACATATTCCAAGGCAATTCCGGCCCGCAGCGGATCGCCCGCCTGTCCGCCACAGGCCTGATAGCTGGCTTGGACCAAAAACGGGCGCAGACGCTTGCCGCCATTTAAGGCCGCATGGCGCATGGCCGCCATCAGGCGATCCGGGCGGTGCGTTTCGCCGGGGAGGGGCTGGGGCCCCAGATGCAGGGCCAAATGCGGCTGGAGATCCTGTGCAAAATGCTCAAGCTGCCGCACAAAATCGGGTTGCAAACTCACAAACAGGCACCTTTCCGAGCAGAATAAGGGAAGTTCTCCCTTTCTTCGCCGATTTTTTTCAATATATCAGGCAGAAATCCGGCTGATCCGCGTCTTTCTTGCCTCTCTTATAAAGAAGTTGCGGGAAGTGACTAGTAATTCCCTTCATCTGCCTGTATAGGAGCGCACTCAGATTTCAAGTATCCGGAGAGATCCATGGCCGTTCCAAAACGAAAAACATCCCCGATGAAGCGTGGCTTCCGTCGTTCTGCCGACGCCTTGTCCGCTCCGACCTATGTGGAAGACAAAGATTCAGGCGAATTGCGCCGTCCCCACCACATTGACCTGAAGACCGGCATGTATCGCGGCCGTCAGGTTTTGAAGGTTAAGTCCGACGCCTAAGCCGACGCCCAATCCGACGCCCTCAGACGGGACGCGTTGTTTTTGGTTTTTCCCCGGTTTTTGAGGCGGAAAATCCCAAATAGGCTAGAATGTCGAGAAAGAGACGAAAGCGGCCATGGGCCGCTTTTTTCATGCGTGGTTTTTCGTTTTTTGAGGGTGTTTTAGTCGCGGAAAAGCCTTCTTTTCCCAAGTTTTTCCGGTTTTAAAAAGATTTAAATCTTTTTCCAAAATAGCCGATCTCAGACCTCAGGGAGACAGGGTTTAAAAAAAACCCGTTTCCAAGATCAGGGGAGAGATATCGCCAGACAGCGATTCGATGAGCGGCTTAGCGGTTGGAGATTTTTTCCAGACGGCGTTGTAAATCGCTTAATTCGCGTTTCAGCGCATCAATATCCTCACCTTCGGCCGCAGGTGTGGCTGCGCCATGGTCCTGCGCGTCAGCAGCGGGCGGGGGGGATCCGGGCACGAAAGCGTTGAATAAGGACAGGGAATTCCTGAACATTTCCATATTCTTATGGACTTGCTCTTGCGACATGCCAAAGCCCGGAAAGGCGGAGGCGAATTGTTCGCGGAATTTTTGCTGGTTGTCGGTCAGCATTTTAATCGAGTGCTCCAGATAGGTCGGCACCAGCGATTGCATGCTATCGCCATAAAAGCTGATCAATTGCCGTAAAAAGGTGACAGGCAGCAGATTTTGGCCGCTTTTACCTTCTTGTTCGAAAATAATCTGCCCTAACACGCTGCGGGTGATGTCTTCTCCGGTTTTTGCATCGGAAACAACGAATTCTTCCCCTCTTTTGACCATTCCGGCCAAGTCATCAAGGGTTACATAAGTGCTGGTTCCGGTATGGTAGAGGCGCCGATTGGCGTATTTTTTAATCGCAATTGGTGATTTTTTTGTCGTCATCTCAGTGTCACTCTAATCTACGGACCCCAAATTCGGGCCCTGCCTGTCACAGGCACAACCCGATCCCTGTCCCTATCTGGCGATAAATTTTGCAAATGTGCAAGCCCCGTGTCCAAATCCCGCTTCGTTGACGCCCCAAACGCCCCCCGTAAATGCCCCATTTGGCAGGTCTACGACCAAAGGGGCAGCACCAAAGATATAGAGCGCTGCGGCTTTCCCCTCTATAGGGGATGATGCTACAACAAGGCGATGAGGCAAGGACTGACGGGTCGAACGGGACCGGATCGGGCTTTGGGCGAATAGACTAAATCCGTGAAATCGTCAGAATTGACAAAGTCATGTCACGGCACACACCGAATTGTCACAGGAGGAAGAAGACTATGGCACAGCAAGATATCGTGATTGTAAGCGCGGCCCGGACACCGGTCGGTTCCTTTGGCGGGTCTTTGTCATCATTGGCTGCGCATGAACTGGGCGCCATTGCGATCAAGGAAGCGATTGCGCGCGCCAAAATCCAAGCAACGGATGTGGACGAGGTGATCCTCGGTCAGATTTTGACAACCGGCGGGGGACAGAATCCAGCCCGCCAAGCCGCAATGGCGGCTGGCATTCCGCAAGAAAAAACCGCCTGGGGCTTAAATCAACTGTGCGGATCAGGATTGCGGGCTGTGGCTTTGGGCATGCAGCAAATTGCCAATGGCGATGCTTCGGTGATCGTAGCGGGTGGACAGGAATCGATGTCCAATGCGCAGCATGCCGCCTTTTTGCGCAACGGCACCAAAATGGGGGAAATGAAATTCCTCGACACAATGTTGCGTGATGGTCTGTTGGATGCGTTCCATGGTTATCATATGGGCACGACAGCAGAAAATATTGCCACCAAATGGCAAATCAGCCGTGAGGAGCAAGATCAGTTTGCGGTGGCTTCGCAAAATAAAGCAGAGGCTGCTCAAAAGGCCGGTAAATTCAAGGATGAAATTGTCCCAGTGACGATCTCTTCCAAAAAGGGCGATATTGTTGTCAGCGATGATGAATATATCCGTCATGGCGCAACGCTGGACAGCATGACAAAATTGCGCCCTGCTTTTTCTAAGGATGGAACGATTACTGCTGGGAATGCATCAGGGATCAATGACGGCGCGGCCGCCTTTGTGTTGATGTCTGCGGCTGAGGCCAATAAGCGGGGCTTGAAGCCTTTGGCTCATATCAAAAGCTGGGCGACTTCGGGTGTTGATCCGGCCATCATGGGCACCGGACCTATTCCGGCATCTCGCAAAGCCTTGGAAAAGGCGGGATGGAAAATCGAAGATCTCGATTTGGTTGAAGCCAATGAGGCTTTTGCTGCGCAGGCCATTGCGGTCAATAAAGATCTCGGTTGGGATACCAACAAGGTCAATGTGAATGGCGGAGCAATTGCAATTGGCCATCCGATTGGTGCTTCAGGTGCGCGCGTGCTGGTGACGTTGGTGCATGAAATGGCGCGTCGTGATGCTAAAAAAGGCCTGGCCACTTTGTGCATCGGCGGTGGCATGGGCATCGCTTTGTGCATTGAGCGCTAAGTCCATCAGACATGAAGAGGGCGGGGATTTTCAACCCTGCCTTTTTTGAGCTTTGAGCGAAGAGAGTTCTGAAAGAACGCAGACAAGAGATCGGTTCGCCGGTTTCGACTAAGGATCAGGGGAGGATTAAAATGGCGCGTTTGGCATTGGTTACTGGGGGTACACGCGGAATTGGCGCAGCAATCAGCAAAGCCTTGAAAGCCGCAGGCTATAAAGTCGTTGCCAATTATGGCGGCAATGATGATGTGGCCAAAAAATTTACGGCGGAAACTGGCATTCATGCTTATAAATGGGATGTGGGTGATTATGACGCTTGTGTTGCCGGAATTAAGGCTGTTGAGGCTGAACATGGTCCGGTTGAAATTCTTGTCAACAATGCCGGGATTACCCGCGATGGCATGTTCCACAAAATGACCAAAGACCAATGGTCGGCCGTCATTCGCACCAATCTTGATAGCCTGTTTAACATGACTCAACCGGTTTGGGAGGGCATGCGCAATCGCAGCTTTGGTCGGGTGATTGTGATTTCCTCGGTCAATGGCCAGAAGGGTCAGATGGGGCAGGTCAATTATTCTGCGGCGAAGGCAGGTGATTTAGGCTTTGTCAAAGCCTTGGCCCAAGAAGGTGCAGCTAAAGGCATTACCGTCAATGCTATTTGCCCCGGCTATATTGGCACGGAAATGGTGATGGCCATTGACGAAAACGTGTTGAAGACACGCATCTTGCCGCAAATTCCGGTTGGTCGTTTGGGCACACCGGACGAAATTGGCCGGTGCGTTGCCTTTTTGGCAGCTGATGATGCGGGCTTTATTACAGGCTCGACATTATCTGCCAATGGCGGTCAGAATATGCTCTGATCTGTATTCTTTTTCTGATAAAGATCACAAAGAGCGTCTTCATCGGCGCTCTTTTCCTTTTTCTAACGGTGCCATTCTGTCAGGATGTGTATCTGCATAAAACAATGTCTGAGACACAGTGTGTTAGCAAGGATGGGATATGAGCGGTCTCTCGACTTCAAACGCGCCATCGTCTGAAGGCTCAGGCATCTTACAGCCCGGACGATCGCTCGCTACGCTGGCCGGATTTGCCGCTATTGGGTTGTGGTCCGCGCTGGCTTTGTTTACCACCCGCACGGGCATGATCCCCCCTTTTCAATTAGCGGCGATGACCTTTTTGTTGGGTGGGCTTGCGGGCACGGTGCGATGGGTGATTCATCCGCAGGCTCTTCAGAGTTTACGTCAGCCATTTATGGTTTGGTTGGTCGGTGTGGGGGGCTTATTTGGCTATCATGCGCTTTATTTTGCGGCCTTGCGTCTTGCGCCTCCTGCCGAGGCTGGGCTGATCAATTATCTGTGGCCGTTGCTGATTGTTCTGGGGGCCGATGTGTTGCTTGAGCGGCGCGTGCATCCAGGAACATGGGTTGGCGGTTTGTTGGGCTTTGCTGGTTTGGTTGTTTTAATGAGCGGGCGACCGATGACATTGAGCCTAGAGGCCAATGGATTGCTGGGCTATGGTTGTGCGGCGGCAGCGGCTTTTACATGGGCTTTTTATTCTTTAGCGTCCAGTCGGATGGAAACGGTGCCGACTGATGCAGTGACCGGATTTTGTTTGGTCACATCTGTGCTGTCACTCTGTGCGCATTTGCTGTTTGAAACCACGCTATGGCCAGAAGGGACACAGAGCTGGCTTGCTTTGCTTGGGTTGGGTCTCGGGCCCGTGGGTGCGGCCTTTTACCTCTGGGATTATGGAATGAAATTTGGTGATATCCGCAAGATCGGTTTTGCCTCTTATGCCACACCTGTTCTCTCAACCGGATTGTTAGTGCTGACCGGTGATGCACCGGCCTCATTTCGTTTATTCATCGCGTGTCTGTTAATTGCCGGCGGGGCGGCTTTGGCGCGCATGTTTCCTAAGCATGCGCGCGCTCATGCGGCTGAAGAGGCAAACCCAAAATAATCGGTCATTTTTGCAATTTGACCGCGCATCATCTCGCGGCCTTGGACAATCTGACAGCCCGATTGTTGTGCGGTTAACAGCAAGGGCGTCATCTCTGGTTTGACGATCGCATCAAACACAATCAAATCAGCATGAAAGCGCGTGACGGCAAGGGGGAGCCGCGCATCATCCAACATGCCCACGGGAGAAGCATTGAGCAAAATATCCATCCCGTCACTTGTTGGCGATGCGGCCTCTGCGTGAAGGGTTGGGTTCACCGATAAAATTTTACTGACCAACTGTGTAGCGCGGGCGGGGTCAGGGTCATAGACCCGAATGACGCGTGGGGATTGATGCGCCATAGCAATCGCAATGGCAGATCCGGCTCCGCCGGCCCCCATCAACATCAGCCGTTTATCTTTGATGGATAGGCCGCGGCGGCGGAAGGCTTCAACACAGCCAAGTCCGTCAAAAATTTCGGCTTTCCAGCTGGTCGCGGTTTTGCGCGCTAAGGCATTGATGGCGCCCACGGCTTGGGCCTGCGGGCCAATTTCATCCGCTAAGGCCATGGCGTGTTGTTTGTAGGGGATGGTGAAAATGAGCCCGTCGAGATTGGGCATGCGCATCAGAGCGGGCACGACCTGATCAAAATCGGCAGGCTGGACATGGAACGGAACCAAGATCGCATCTGCACCACGCTCTTTAAAAGACGCGGTAAACATTTCAGGCGATCTCACTTGGGTAATCGGATGACCAACAATGCCGAACAAGCGTGTTTTGCCGGATATATAGTCTACTTCCTCTGCCATAGGGGCGCCCTTTATCTTTGCTTAGTCGGTCTCGTTTTTGACAAAATAGGTGTAGCCATAAAAA
>CAWUMW010000085.1:0-9135 GCA_963923415.1 uncultured Hyphomicrobiales bacterium
ACAAAGAGTGCGTATCAGTTTGCGTTTAAAAGACCCGCTTCGGCGGGGCTTTTTTTGTACCAAGCCTAACCCGCCTCCTCTCAAGGCTTGTGCGAATTTCACCGTCCCTCTTTTGAGGGAACGGCGTTGAGAATCGGCCCCTCTATCCCGCCTGATAAGATGTAGACACAATATGCAGGCCTTTTGATCTCCACCCCCATCTCAAAATTTAATGCGGATGGTGCGCTCTAAACTCTTGTGTCTTACCCCCAAAGCCATAGGCACTGGCCCGCACATCCTGCACATAGCCATAGCTTTCTTCATGCAAATGACCGATCAGCCGTTCAAAAGCCTGATGTACCTGCGCAAGATAATGCGCCTTTTCAGCTTTTGTATTTGTTTCATCGGTAATTTTGATATCGAAATAATAGCTGTTTTTCCCAAGCTCCTGAAGCGACCTGCCACCAACAAACCATAAAGAGGGCGCCACATAATCAAGCACAATCGCTGTGACATCGGCTTGCTTGCCAAGAATCTGTGCCGTTAAATCCATCAAGACATGGACGATCTGTTGCGTGCGTTCAGGATTATTCTGACCACTGATTTTAACCGTTAAAATTGGCATCGTTTGGCTCCATTTAGTTAGCTATACAACTTTTTACGCAAAAATTTTACCCGAGTGTCGCCCCTATCGCGCGCAGCACTTTGACCGCGTCCTCGAATGTTTGAGCGCCGATCACTTTCTTAATCCGCTTGGTCACATGAGCACTGGCTTGATTGATGGCCTCGTGAATATCCAGCGCCGCCTTGGTCGGATAAAGACCATAAACACGCCCATCCTCATCAGCCTGTATTTTATCCAAAAGGCCCAAGGCCATCAGTCCATTGACAGTGCGTGAACAGGTCGCCTTAGAAATATTCAACCGCATCGATAAATCCGTTCCGGTGATCTTTGGATACGCAAGCACCACCCGCAGCATAAAGGCTTGCGGAGGCGTTAACCCAAAGGGCTTGAACGCAACCGTCCATTCACGCTCCAAATGGCGCGCAAGGGAGGTCGTATTGAAATAAAGACAAGACTCAAACATCAATTCATCTTACCCAATTTAATTAGCTATGCAACCAATTTTCAAATCGTCTTAGCTCAAAATAAAGGATCCGCCCTTTCCGCATTGCTGCGAATAAGAGGGATCCTTGATCTTATAAAGCCCAAAAAGCTTTATGATTTAGCTTTAGGATTTGGGGGGCGCCGTCAGGGCGAAAGCAGGAACCGCCGCATCAAAATCGCGCAGCCAGCCCACCAATTTGGGAAAATCATTGCGCCACTGACCTTCAAACCGCAAATCGAGATAACCAAGCGCTGCCGCCAAAGTAATCGCGCCCCCATCCGGTTGGGCACCGATCTGTGGCAAGCCACCCTGTTCCAACCAATGCATCGCCCGTTTGACTTTCTCGGATTGATAGGCAACCCAGCCCACTTCGCGGCGATCTTCAGGCCGGAAGCGTTTTTCATAGACTTGCAAAATACAGGCATCGAGAATGCCATCGGCCAGGGCCATCATTTTGAGCACGGGAAAACGCGCCTCACCAAGCGGAATAATCACTCCGCCGCCCGCCCGATGATCCAAATACTCCAAGATCACCCGCGAGTCATAAAGGGTCAGGCCATTGTCTAAAATCAGCACAGGAATTTTGCCGAGCGGATTTTCAGCCCGCAGCGTATCGGACGGATCACTGGTATCGGCAGGGACGATACGGATCTGATCAATCAGACCCAAGATATGAGCAGCCATCACAACCTTGCGGCCGAACGGCGAGGGAGCAGACGTGCGAAGGATCATGGAAAGACCTCAAGAGTGTTCGGCGCCGTGACAGACCACTGCACCTTCCTCTTGATCCCTAACCTCTTTATGACGCTTCGACAACAAGGCCGACGGCCTTCGGCCCTTTGCCTTTTTTGTCTGGCTCAACTTCAAAAGAAATCTTCTGTCCCTGTTCAAGGCTCGTCAGACCGGCTGCTGTGACAGCCGTCACATGCACGAACACATCAGCCGCCCCATCATCCGGCTTGATGAATCCATAGCCTTTTTCAGTATTGAAGAATTTCACAACTCCCGTACGCGGCATGCCATTTGCTCCCATTCATCAGGCATTACGCCTTCAGCTCGAGACAGACTGTCTCTTAGTCAGTTCCGACAAAGCCTGCGGGGTCTCGCCAGCCGCTTCGTCCAAGTCACAGCACCAGCATTTCCAATTTCCATGTCCCACTCAGCTGACAAACAACGTGTTTCACAGAGCGTTACGAGGATAGATGAACAAATTTCTGTATAAATGGCAAGTCAACTTGCGAATAACAGTATAAATCTTGTCCCAAAAAGCAAAAATGAGCATAAAAACGCCTAACTTGTATCAAAAACCATGCTTTTCAGAGCAAAGAACGGTGGGGTGAGCTGACTCATTCTTCTCAGGGTCGCGGCAAACGGGACATCCTTGCGGGCTCAATCCTATTCGGCGGCACGGCCCAACCAGTCGCAGCGCCAAAAATGTCCGGACTCTTGCGCGAGAACCGCATCCAGTTCGGGCAATAAAGCCCGCATTTGCGCCGCCAACACAAAAGGCGGATTGACGATCATCAAACCGCTACCATAAAGAGAGCCTGCCTCCTGCCATGAGCGCACAGCCAATTCAAGGCGCAGCAAGCGTGGCAGCGCCATTTTTTGTAATTCGGCTTCGAAGTGATCGGTCAAAATTTTGTTTTTGAGCGGATACCACAACAGATAGGTGCCCGTCGGCCATTTGCCATAGCCCCGCGCAAATCCTTGCAACAGCAAGGTGAATTCCCGCTTATCTTCAAAGGGGGGATCTATCAGCACCAAGCCGCGTCGCTCAGCAGGCGGCACCAAAGCATTGAGCGCCATATACCCATCTTGGCCCAAAATTTTGATGCGGCGGTCACGTCCAATCGCCTGTTCGAGCAAGATCCGATCATCGGGGTGTTTTTCATTCAACACCATCCGATCCTCAGGCCGCAGACAGCTTTGTGCCAATAAGGGCGAGCCGGGATAGGCCGAGGGCCCATAGATTTTTCGAACCTCGGTCACGCTGTCGAGATAAGGCAGCAAACCCTGCCGCGCTGCGGGTGAAAATTCAGCCGCAATCAGCCGACCAATGCCAAGCCGCCATTCTTGGGTGCGCTGCGCCTGCTCACCCTCAAGATCATAAAGACCAATCCCCGCATGCGTATCGATGACCCGTAAGGGTTGAGTCTTTTTTGTAAGATACTGCAACACCGCCATCAGCACGGCATGTTTGAGCACATCGGCAAAATTTCCGGCATGGAAGGCGTGACGGTAATTCATAGGCCCTGCCCTCTCTCTTTGGCTCAATAAATCCCGCCCAGACGCGGCGGTCTGACAGGCGGCAAAGGCAGGCTAGATGGCAAGCTAGTGGGCGACGGCGTCGCATTCGGCATCGCTGAATTGGGCCGCGAAGACAAAGGAGCTGGCAAGGCGGTGGCGGCGGCCCCCCCGCCGGTCCAGATCGGTGTGCCAGCTTGCTGCAAAGCAGTGGGTGCCCCTTGCATCGGGCGGGACGCTTGCGATGTGGCTTGCTGAGAGCCCGCCGGGCCGGTCGGCGCAGCGGAGGCGTCTTGATATTCGTCCGACTGGTCTTCCTGCTCTTGGCTTGGCAGCATCGGTTGCGGATTGATCGGTTTGCGGATCATATCGGGGGTCACGCGCGGCTCGAATTTGATGATCGGTTTACAGATCACCCGCCCGCTTTGATGGCGCGCCAAATCCAGATGAAAATGATTGTAATGGAACATATCGGCGCCCGGCCCAAGCACCGTCGAGAAATAGCGGCAGGATCCAACAAAGGCCTCCCGCAAGAAATTTTGATCGGCCTGCGAGCCCCGCCAGCCCTTTTCAATCGGAATAATATGTCCATCCGCCAAAGCAAAACTCATTATATCGGCGGCATTGCCATATGAATGTTCAGATTTGGTGCCAAACATCGCATTATTCTGGTTGCGGCAGGCATAAGAGCCCACATTCACCCCGACCAATTCCTGCCCGTAATAAAGACGGGCGGCGGGTTGCACCACCTCGATCAGCCAGCGATCAAGCGCTGGAAGCATCGGACAGGCCAAAACGGCCCGGCTTTTTAACCCCACACTGCCGTCTGCGAGCGCGGCGATGCGGAAGGGCTGCAGCATGCCGCACCCCCCCGGCCCGTCAATTTCGCGCACGGGTTCCGTATAGGGGGTGATTTTGACGGCACCTGAGCTCAAGCATTGGCGCTCCACCTCGTCGCGCCACGGGGCGCGCTGGCCAAAGCGAAACAGGCTACAGCCTGCCAGACTGAGCAAAACGCCCACCACCAGGGCCTTTGAGAGAAAGCGCGCATCCATGCGCGTTTTCTAATCCAGTCGCGTTAAAGCTTTGCTAAAGACCCGTATCGCTGCGTAAATCTTTATAACCGCACACGCCCGCACAGGGGCCCAGATCAGCCGGTTATTTCAACACAGCATTAGGTAGCCAAATGGCGATTTGAGGAAAAACCGTAATTAAGACTAGCAGAATGAGGCTTACGCCCAGCATCGGCAAGACTTCACGCACCACCGTTTCAATCTTAACGCGGGCAAAATTGCCACACACATATAATAAAATACCAACCGGCGGGGTCAGCAAACCCAGCATCAAATTAAAAACCATAACGATCCCAAAATGCACCAAATCAATGCCTGCCCCTTGGACAATCGGTATCAGCACTGGAATCAAAATGATCATGGCGGCAATCGCCTCCATGAAACAGCCGACAATCAACAATAAACCATTAATCAGCATTAATATGACCAATGGATCTTTTGAAAACTGACCAATCCACAAAGCAATATCCTTAGGCAGGCCGCTAATCGCCATAAGCCAGCCAAATCCGGACGCAAAGGCGATAATGATCATCACCACGGCTGTATCCAGACCAGTTTGCACCAGAACAGGACCAATATCAGACCATTTTAATTCGCGGTGAATCACCATGCCAACAAAAAAAGCATACAGCACAATAAAGGCCGCACTTTCTGTGACGGTCACAATACCGCCTGTAACACCGAGTAAAATCAGAAACGGCATGGCCAGCGCCCAACTGGCATTTGCAGCAGACCGCCAAACGTCACGCATTGGCACAGCTTCATTGACAGGATAGTTACGCTTTTTGGCGATTACATAAGTGACCACCATCAACATCAGGCCCAACAAAATACCAGGGACGACTCCACTCAAAAACAAAGCAGCAACCGAAACGCCATTGCCGACTGATAACCCGTAAATCACCAAAGGAATCGAAGGCGGAATAATGGGCCCCATCACCGAAGCCGAAGCCGTAACCGCTGCGGCAAATCCCGGCTCATAATGTTGTTTTTTCATGCCCGGAATTAACACTTTCCCCAACGCTGTCGCATCCGCGACTGCCGAGCCAGAAACGCCTGAAAAAACCATGCAGGACATCACGGTGGTCAATCCCAAACCACCCGTAAATCGCCCAACAAGGGCATTGGCAAAAACAATAATGCGATCGGTAATTCCGCCAACATTCATTAAATTGCCTGCTAGAATAAAAAATGGAATGGCCAAAAGCGAAAAAGAATTTGCCCCGATTGCGGCACGCTGCGTCAGGAGCGTAAATGGCATCATGCCATGAAAATCAATCGCCACTACAGTCGCTAATGCCATTGCAAAAGCAATCGGAAGACCAATAGCTATGAAGGCAATAAAGACAATCATCAATACGGCTGACATAAAACTCTCCCTTCACCTGCCTCAGTCATCAAAGATGAAGCTCGCCCTCTGGAATGCGCTTTTTTGGATCAAGAATTTTCTCGATTCCAAATAACACCATCAAAATCCCGCTAATAGGCGGCGCAAAATAAAACCATGATGGTGTAATTTCTAACGCACCAAAAGTTTGACCGACATTGGCAAATGCATGAGATCCACCAAACCAGATCATCAATCCAGCCAAGATCAACATCAGAGCTTCATTGATCCAGTAAAATACATTTTGTAAAGCTGAAGGCAGCTGTACTAACAACATATCAATGGCAATATGAAGAACACGACGATATAAAACCGCACTCCCCATAAACGTGATCCAGACGAATAAAATGCCACATATTTGTTCCGTCCAAGACAGGGGATTATCAAGAACATAGCGATACCAAACAGAAACCAATGTAATTACCACAATAGAGGCAATAAACAAGCCGATTAAAAAACAACACAAGGCCTCCATCCAGCCTGAAAGACTGCCGATAGCTATAGCTAGAAATGAAGCCGATGCCTCATCCTGTTTATTGCCGATTTGCTGATGAGACGACATCACATCCTCATAAATTGACAGTTTGGTCACATAAATTTGGTCACACAAAGAGGTCAGACAGCTTAGTCAGATCCACTAAAGAGTAAGGAGAGAGTATTCTTTACTCTCTCCCGAAAATTGACCAATTGGATTAGGCAATCGTTGCAATACGATCAACCCATTTTTTAACATGGGCAAACTCTGTATCCATCCCTTTAAGGGTTGCACGGAAGGACTCTTTGTCAACCTCATTAATGGCGATGTTTTTGGCCTTCACCAAATCAAGAATACGTTTGTCATCAGCAATAACCTTAGGCCGCAAATCATCTTCCATATTGCGTGATGCTTGAACGATTGCTTTGCGCTGCTCCGGCGTGACTTTCTGGAAAAGCGCTTCCGACATAATGATAACATTATCTTGCATCATGTGCTCTGTCAGCGCTAGATTTTTATTCACATCAAAAATACCGCCATTATAAGTCAAGGCCATCGGATTTTCTTGGCCATCAATAATGCCAGACTTCAAAGCCTGAAACACTTCCGGCCAAGGCATCGGCGTGGGAGATGCTCCAAACCGTTCAAAAGTCCGTTTCCACATAGTTGTTTCAGGTACGCGAATTTTAAATCCTTTTAAATCGGCTGGTGTTTTAACCAGACGGCTTGACGAGAGCATGCGTGGCATGCGTGGAATGGCTGCAATAGGCCGAAGTTTTGCTTGGGCTGCGACTTCATCACCAAACTCACCCATCAAAGATGTCATCACTCTGTCTTTATGGGCAACATCTTTAAACAAATAAGGATAGGTCCACACTTCAGCCGGCTTATACCATCCTGCAATGATTGAAGCACCCGGCGTTGCAAAATGAATTGAGCCTTGCAATAAACCCTCCACGTGATCACGCTCTCCACCAAGGGAGCCAGCATGGTGAGTTGCAATTTCAATCTGCCCTGCTGTGAGTTTTTTCAATTGTTCAGCAAAAACCTCAAGAGATTGAGCAATAAAATCTGTTTGCGGAACAGCCGATGCGCCGATCAATTTCATTTGTTGCGCACGCAAAACCGCTGGCATCGCCACAACAGACAGACCTGCAACCATCGAGCCCAGGACATGCCGCCGATGCAATCCTATCTTATTTTCCACCATAGTTTCCTCCTTTGATCCTCATTTCGTATTATCACTTTAAAGCAAAACGCTTGAGGCGGATAATCCCCCCCAAGTAGATCAACCTATTAACCAAACGCAGTTTCCATCTCGCGGCGCACTTTGACCGCGAGATCCGTCTCATCAATCTCAGCATCCGACCATTTGAGGCGTTGTCCGGCTTTCACATCGTTTTTGAGTTTCACCGAATGCGCGAGACCAAGTGGCAAATAGCCTTGTTTGAGCGAATCTTGAGCGGGGGTTTGTTTGCCCCAAACGCAAAAACCACCTTCTCCATCCAGCATTTCACCCGCTTTCAAATCCCGCTTGGCGGTTGCCACCACATCGGCATTAAAGGTGATCGCAGACCCAGTGGCCTCTTTGCGCAACGCTGCTGAGGCAATCGAAATCCCCAACTCCAAGCCAATCATGTGGGTGGGACGGTAAAGCGCGGCGTATTTGGAGCTTTTATCAGGCAACAAATTATATTCGCGCACGCAACGCTGGGCATAGTCGGTGCCCGCTTCAAACACCACATAAGTCCCCATCACCAGATTATGCGGCACATCCGTTCCGTCCCGATAAACCGATGACGTCACCTCTGTCACACCCGCGCGTTCCAACACGCCCCCTGCACTTTTCGGCTTGCAAATCTCTGCATGTTCAAAGCGCGTCGCAGGCGGGAATGACAGGCCTTCGCTTTGCGATTCCAAACCGGTCGCATTGCAGACGGCGGTCATTTCAATGCCTGACTTGGTCCCATCAACAAAGGAGTTAAACATCTTCGGATTGATCGACGACCGATCATCAATTTTCAGATATTTATCTAGAATATCCCAAACTGTATCGGGCGTGGATTGATGATAGGTCGGATGATAGCGCGTGCCTTTGCCTGCCGACACCACTTTGAAACCAGCCGAACGCGCCCAATCAATATGTTCGCAGATCAAAGCGGGTTGATCCCCCCAAGCGAGCGAATAAACAACCCCCGCAGCGCGGGCTTTGCGTGCTAAAAGCGGACCTGCCACCACATCCGCTTCCACATTGACCATAATAATATGTTTGCGGTTCTCAATTGCTTTCAAGGCATATTTAATGCCGTTGCGCGGATCTCCCGTCGCCTCAATAATCACTTCAATCGCCGGATGATCAACCAACAGATCAGCATTATCGGTTATCAAGGTCGAACCGTGCTTGAGCGCATCATCCATCGAGGTGGCTTGATATTGCTCTTTCGGCCAGCAGGCGGTTTCAAGCTGCGAATGGGCGCGCTTCACATTCAAATCAGCAATCGCCACGACATGCATGCCATCCGTTACCCGCCCTTGTGACAAGAACATGGTGCCAAATTTACCGGCTCCAATCAGGCCAACGGTCACAGGTTTACCAGCCGCTTTGCGCTCCAAAAGCATACGATGAAGATTCACAACTCAGATCCTTTCTACAGTGTCATTTATAAAAGTGTCAGTCAGGAACATTGGAAGTTCAGAAAGATTCGACATTACGAAAATCGCCCCGTCCGAATCCTTCATCAGAATCCGCACAGACCCCAACTTGTCAGCGCAGCACTTGGCACAACCGATCCGGCCTTCATGCTCCCAGACCTCAAACCGCAACGCCTCAAACCGCAACGCACCACAAACGCCCGACGATTAACC
>CAWUMW010000086.1:0-9083 GCA_963923415.1 uncultured Hyphomicrobiales bacterium
ACACAAGGAGTATCGTCGGCAGCGTCAGATGTGTATAAGAGACAGCATCTAACACTTAGATAAGGATCCGATCCTTGGCGAAGCACAGCCCTCAAGACCCCCGCAAACGGGGGGCTTCCTTCAGCAGGGGCAGAGTGTCATCAAAACTGCATTGGATGATGCATGCCCTCGCGCATGCGCTGCATCCATCCTTCCGGATGGCCTTCATGCTGCGCCCACCGCAAGCGGTCGCGTTGTTTGTCGTCGAGCTTGGCATAGAGCGCTTCAAAAGGCGGGCGCACCAATTTCATCGCATCCACGGTTGCTTGTGCGGTTTTCTCCATCCGCGCTAACCGTCCAGCGGGGGTGTGATCGGCCCGCTCCGCTTCGCTCGGACAGGCGGTTTTGAAAATCTGATCGGCTTTCGCCACCGCGCCTTTCAAAGCCTCAAAATCGGCTTTTTGCTCGGGCTTCGGCTGCACCGTTTTTTCAAACCGTTGCAAGAAATGCAGCGACATTTCGTTGGCATCCCCGCACATCATCATCGCCATTCCATGCATCCGGCCCTGACCTTGTGGCCGTCCCGCAGGCGCATCAGCAGGCGGCCCTTGCTGAGCCCAAGCGAGACCTGTCGTAGCGAGACCTGCTGTCCCTGCCAAACAAACACCCAGCATCGCTGCCCGCAGCCCCCGGGCCGAGAGATGAAAATTGCGCATGAAAACCTCCTGATAAAAGCCGACGGCCCCACGCCCGCCTGTTTGGATGGGCGTATAGGATTTGGGCGTGTGTCGCACCTTTTCTATCTTAGCGCTCATTATGGCTTGATTGAGGCAGAGGCTCAGCCCGCCTGCCCAACCCTGTCCTGCCCAACCCTGTCCCTTGCCTTGGACCCGCAAAACCCGGTCAGGCTGCGGCCATCTGGCTGCGGATATCCTTGCGCAGATCATCAATCAGCAACAAAGCCTCGGCGCGTTTGAGATGCCAAAAGGACCAGCCATTGCAAGCCGGCAGGCCTTGCGCCAAAGCGCCAATTTTGTGAATCGACCCAATGATTTTTTCATAAAGCAAAGTGCCATCCGGGCGCACCACGGCCTGATAACGCTGCTTGCTATCGCATAAAACGTCACCTGCCTGCACCAAGCCCGCTTCGAGCAACGCGGCAAAGGGAATGCGCGGCTCGCTGCGTTTGCTCGGACCCACCGCCAGCAAAGGCTCTGCTAAGGGCACCACGGCATCAATGCGCGCTTGGGCCACCTCGACATAAGCAGGATCGCGCTCAATCCCCAAATAATGTCGTCCCAATCGTTTGGCCACCGCCCCCGTAGTGCCTGAGCCGAAAAACGGATCCAACACCAGATCTCCCGGATTGGAACTGGCCAATAAAATCCGCGCCAACAACTCTTCAGGCTTTTGGGTTGGATGGGCTTTGCGACCTTTTTTATCTTTGATGCGCTCGCCACCCGTGCATAAAGGAATGAACCAATCCGACCGCATCTGCACATCTTCATTGCCTGATTTCAGGGTCTCGTAATGAAAGGTGTAATTGCGATCTGTTTGCGAACGCGCCGCCCAAATCAAGGTTTCATGCGCATTGGTAAAACGACGGCCGCGAAAATTTGGCATCGGATTGACTTTGCGCCACACAATGTCATTGAGCATCCAAAAGCCAAGGTCCTGCATGGCGGCCCCGACTCTGAAAATATTGTGGTAAGAACCAATCACCCATAGGCTGGCCTGTGGCTTCATCACCCGGCGACATTCCGTCAGCCATGCGCGTGTGAAGGCATCATAATCTGCAAAGCTTGCAAATTTATCCCAGTCATCATCCACCGCATCAACCCGCGTTTGATCGGGACGCGACAAGGCACCTTCTAACTGCAAATTATAGGGCGGATCCGCAAACACCAAATCAACGCTGGCATCGGGCAAAGAAGCCAGTCGCTCAAGACAATCGCCCAGCAAGATACGATTTTGCATCGCCGGAACCTGTCCAGCGTGACGTGGTTTTAAAGCGGTAATGCCGGATTTGCGTGCCTGTGTTGGCACCGAATCGACCTTACGCACGCTGCGCTTTTGCGCGGTTTGCCTGATTGTCATTAATACGCCCTTCATCAAGAAAGGCGAAAATCGCTGGTGATTGGTAAAGGAAGCGCTAAAACCTCGGTGCGGATCAGCGATTGCACGCAGCACTTGCTCGGCATGGTAAAGAAATCGTTAAAATCCACTCAATCGCGTTTGTTTAAGCGGCGCAAAAGACAGTCGATGCACCGGACAGGGTCCATGCGTTTTGAGAGCCTCCAGATGACGCGCCGTGCCATAGCCTGCATGATCCGCAAAACCATAGACGGGATAATGCGCACCCAATCGTTCCATCATCTGATCGCGCATCATTTTCGCAACGATTGAAGCCGCCGCAATCGAGAGAACTTTCCCATCACCTCCGATCACCGCTTCCCCCGCAACCGGAAAAACAGGCAGATCACGCCCATCCACCAAAATCGCATCGGGTTTGATCGACAGAGCCGATAAAGCACCCGCCATAGCCCGCAAGGTGGCCTGCCGAATATTGATCTGATCAATGACAGAGGCCGGAACACTCGCAACCGCCACCGCTTGCGCATGCTCCATGATTAACGCAAACAGGGCAGCCCGTTTTTTGGCCGAAAGAGTCTTGGAATCCGCTAAGCCTGCGGGGACACAGGCGAGGTCCAAAATCACAGCCGCCGCTACGACCGGACCCGCCAAAGGCCCACGCCCCACCTCGTCCACACCCGCAATCATCTGCGCGCCGCGCGCTAACCACGCGCGTTCATAGCGATCATCTGGACCCGTAGCCATGCTTCATGACTCATTTCATGTTTTGTCTTAATTGGCAGTATTATTATTGGCCTGCTTTGTCACACACCAGCATAAAGCGCGCTCAACAAAAGACCAACCCCCGTGCTCTCAAAGCGTTTCAAACAGCGTATATTGCGAACCCGCGAGTATGGGACGTTGAAACAGATCAGAGCGCAGACTGCGTCGTTTTTGGTTGAGACCCAAACGGTGACAGGCCCCTTGAAAGCGCTTGGCCATCAACTGCGCATAAGCTCCTTCTCCGGTCTGTCGAAACCCAAAGCGCGCATCATAATCCTTGCCGTTACGGGTTGACTGAACCAATGAAAAAATATGACGCAACTTGCCCGGATGATGTTCGCGCAACCATTCCCGAAACAGATCCCGCACTTCAAGGGGGAGACGCAATAAAATATAACCCGCCTCAGTTGCCCCTGCTTGTGAGGCTTGGTCCAAAATCTGTTCCAATTCATGATCATTCAGGGCTGGAATCAGGGGAGCCGCCATGACCATGGTTGGCACGCCCGCTTGGGTTAATTGCCGCACGGCGTCCAAACGTTTGGAAGGCGTGCTGGCGCGCGGTTCCATCTGTCGGGCTAAAGACGCATCCAGCGTGGTGATCGACAGGGCCACCTTTGCCAAACCCTGACGCGCCATTGGCACTAACAGATCAAGATCGCGCAACACCAAGGCCGATTTGGTGACGATCCCAACAGGATGGCGCGCCGCCGCTAAAACCTTTAACACCCGCCGCATGATTTGATGTTGACGCTCAATCGGCTGATAAGGATCGGTATTGGTGCCAATCGCCACCATACGCGGTTGATAGTTTGGCGCCGCCAATTCGCGCTCCAGTAATTGATCCGCATCTTGTTTGGCAAATAAGCGTGTTTCAAAATCAAGGCCCGGCGATAGGCCCATATAGGCATGGGTCGGACGCGCATAACAATAAACGCATCCATGCTCACAGCCCCGATAGGGATTTAACGAACGATCAAATTCCAAATCCGGCGATTGATTGCGTGACAGAATGGTTTTGGGTTTTTCAACAATCACCTGCGTTTGAAAACGCGGCAGCTCGGTGACAGTGCCCCAGCCATCATCCTCTGAATGACGGGCTGCGGCTTCATACCGCCCTGTTTGATTCGAAACCGCGCCGCGCCCACGCCGCCGAGAGGCCTCAATCGGCAAAGACACAACGCTGTCAAACTCCGATCCACAGCCTTGCACCAGGTTTTTGGGCGCAAGACCTTTAGACATAACCGGGCCTCGAACGGACCGCGACTCAGTCCGCCCAACAGAATCGGACCGGTCTAAGCCCTTTTGCGTGTTCCCTTGCGTCTCCCCTTGCCTGTCGCCCTTCATCTCCCTTGGCCTTGCGTCCTGCTGCCCCATCAAATCCCACTGTGTCGACTTTGACTGATCCACCGCCCATCCTCCTTATTCCGCCAAAAGGCCCATTCTGTTGGCGAAAGACGAGAACATAACATGAACATTTTGAATGTCGAGCCCCTATGAAGCATATTTTCCCCTCATACAATCTCGCCAAACAGGAGGGGAACGATACGAGAGCGGGTAAATGGGCAGGGAAATGAGCGCAACCGACCACAATTTAGGCACGCCGCCTGATGGCAAACAGGTTAGAGAAAACACATGGCGAGCCTGATTCTTCCCCTGCTGACCCCCGAACCCGCTTTATTGGAAACATTGGCGGGCTGTGTTCCGGCTGTGGCCGAGGGCCTGATCCGCGATGCGCTTGTCACCGCCCCAGCCCGCACAGAGGAGTTGGATCATCTTTTAGATGCTGCCGGATGCCAGTTTGTGCCCGCCCATGGATCAGACTGGGATCACATTCGCGCCGCTGCCCCGCATGCGCGCAGTGAATGGTTGATTGTTATCCAGCCCGGATGGGTTCCGCTCAGCGGTTGGATGGGGCCTGTGGCTGATTTTCTGGCTCAGAATGATCCGACACAGATGGGTGTGGCCCGCTTGGCACTGCGCGGCTCTTTCCCGCAGCGCCTTGCCCAGCAAGCACGCGGGCTGCTTGCTCGTCTTGATCGCAAGACATGCCCGAGCGGGGCAATTTTGCATCGCACGATGCTCGCCACCCCTCAATTGTTGAGACAAGACAGGCTTGATTGGACGCTCGCCGACAGACGGCGGCGCGCCCAAGCCTCAAGCGCCTCTTAAAAATTCAAACAAACACGGTGAGCCACATCATCAGTCGGTAATGAGAGAGCAAAGAAGCGGGCTGATCAGCCGCGCTTCTTTTTGGCGGAAACAGACGAGCCCCCTTCACTGCGCCCTTTCAGGCTCAGTTCAATGATCAGCTCTTCATTGCTGGGCGGAATGAGAAAATCCCGTTCGACAATCACAATACTGCCTTGCGACTGGCCATTGGCGAGCGTCACAGACCCACGCCCGACCCGCGACGCAACAACCTTGGTGCCCCGCAAGAAGGTGATGGTCACAGGGGTTGAATAACTGCCCGAGGATCCCGCCGGGCCAAGCAGAACCCGAATCTCAACACCCACATGAATACGAATGTTTTTGCCATCTTTTACGCATTCGCGCGCCGTATTAACGATGCTGATCTGGCTTTTGACCACATCCCCACCCTGCCGAATCACACTGTCCTCAGCCGTATAAATCGGGGACGGACATTCGGGGGGATCTTCATCCTCCATGACTTTGGACGGGGGTTTGGCGCCACCATAGAGAATGTCTTTGAAGGTGAAACCAGACGACTCTTCGGCTGCGGCAGGCTTAGCGGCGCTGCTTGCGGGGGTTGGATCAGATTTTGGAATCCATTGGCTTAAATTGACGCTGTTACAACCGCCAAGAGCCAAAACGAAAGCCAAAACAAGCCCTTTGCGGACAATCTTTGCCTTGCCTGCGACCATGTGTCTCTCTCCTTTAAGCCGGTGGCGATGCGCCTTACGGCTTCATCTTTCACAGGCTCGCCCCGTTAGCCCAGTGTGGTGAACCCGCTCGATCATGTCCACAACCCGTGTCCACACCAAACGAGCCGCATAGTTTTCATCAAGGCAAGCTATTGCAATAAGAACTTTTACTGCAGTAAGAACTTTTACTGTAGTAAGGCCTGCAATCCTTCCTCAAATCCCACCAATGGCATGGGAAAACCAATGCCTTCCTTGACCGGCGACCCGTCACGACCAGACGGATAATAACTAAAAATAGCCACTTTACCCGCCCGAAATTGGTTGATCAGCCCATCTTCAAACGGCACTTCAGCCAGACAACCGAACCGGTCGCAGCGCGAAAAAGCAGCCCGACCCACATCCAAAGCATCAATTTTGAGCCCCAAACGGCCAACCAAATTGACATTTAAGGGGGTCAGAACCCGCAAGGTCAGGGTTTTGGGGCTTTCCGGCGACCGGATAATCAGCACCGACAAAGCCATGTCCGGGCGCTTTTCATCCACCAGACTTTGGACCAAAGCGCAGGATTCCTTGCCCCCCGTCTCCTTGCTGGCGGCTTCACAGCGCAAAGACCAGTCCGCATATTGGCCCCGCACGGTAAACGGGGTTTGCGCCTGAGTGCTGCGCATGAAAGTAAAAAAGACAAGCAAAATCAATGCAATAACGCATGCAACCGGGTGTTTTGACAACGGATTGACCGGCTCAACACAACTCATTTTGCTTCCCGCCACCCCTTTTGAGCGTTCTGTTTCAGGGCATGGCAGTGCCATTTTCCGGCAATGAGAGCAAGGGGTCTTGGCCAATTTGTAACAAGTGTGAGGAAAATTTGTCATTAATTCGTATGTTTTTGCCTCATTCGCGTTGCCATCCAGCGGCGTTTGTGGTTTTGACAGTGTGTCACACTCTGCGCGCTGGTTGCGCGGCCGGTTTTTTAGGACCGCCGCAACGGGGCTTGTGCGGATGGCGACGCGGTCGCAATTGAAACACGTGCGGATCCAATCTGAGGAGACGGCGTGGGAGGAAGGGAAATCATGATCCGTTTGTGGATGATCCGTCTGTGGAAACCAGTGGCGTTGCTTCTGTTGGCGATGGCAACACCGGCTCTGGCTGGCAACGGCCAACCCTCATTATGGGAAATGAATATGCAGCCCCCCGCAACCGCGGTGGCCGAGGATCTCAACTCCTTGCATAATATTTTGCTCTGGGTGATCACAGCCATTTCACTGTTTGTGTTGGCTTTGTTGGTCTATGTGATGCTGCGCTTCAATGAAAAAGCCCATCCGGTCCCCTCCAAGCTCACCCATCACACCGGCCTTGAAATCGCTTGGACTTTGATTCCGGCTTTGATTTTGGTGTTTGTGGCGATCCCGTCTTTCCGCCTGCTGCGTTTTGAAGTCGAGCTGCCCAAGCCCGATATCACGGTCAAAGCGATCGGCCACCAATGGTATTGGTCTTATGAATATGCAGCCGACCAAAATGGCGGTTTTGCTTTCGACAGCTATATGTTGTCACGCGAAGAAGCAGCCAAAGTGAATCAACCCGCTTTGCTGGCTGTTGATAATGAATTGGTATTGCCGGCTGGCAAAAACATTCTCGTGCAGGTTTTGGGCGCTGATGTGATCCATAATTTCGCCATCACCTCCTTTGGGGTGCGGATGGATGCGGTGCCCGGTCGTCTCAACCAGACATGGTTTAAAACCGACAAAGAAGGCGTTTATTATGGGCAGTGCTCGCGCTTATGCGGCGCCAACCATGCTTATATGCCGATTGCCATTCGCATCGTTTCACCAGAGAAATATGCGGCATGGTTGATTGAAGCCAAAAAGAAATTTGCGGCAGCCGAAACTGGCTCCCAAGTGGCGGCCCTGCCGGTGGCAGTGCCTCAATAAGGCGATCAAGGCTCCAACGCGCTGGCCGGACCCTGTGCCCGGTCACATGACCCGCCGGCTGAAGCCGGATCGTGTTTTTACAAAAAACACTGCACCACCAAGATAAGTGACTTTAACATCTCGGGATTAAAACCATGGCTCATGCACCTGCTGCTCACGCTGACCACCACGACCATCCGACCGGACTGCGTCGCTGGCTGTTCTCGACCAACCACAAAGATATCGGCACGCTGTATCTGATCTTCTCGATCATTGCCGGACTTGTTGGTGGCGCGTTGTCGATCCTGATGCGCCTCGAACTTCAAGAACCGGGCCTGCAATATTTCACCGACCCCCAAGCTTACAATGTGGTGGTGACCGGACATGGTCTGATCATGGTGTTCTTCGTGGTCATGCCCGCTGTGATCGGCGGCTTTGGCAACTGGTTCGTGCCATTGATGATTGGTGCGCCGGATATGGCGTTCCCGCGCATGAACAATATTTCGTTCTGGTTGCTGCCCGCCTCCCTCAGCCTGTTGCTGATTTCGCTGTTTGTGGAAGGTGCGCCCGGCTCCAACGGCTTTGGCGGCGGCTGGACGGTTTATCCGCCGCTGGCAACCTCAGGCCATCCGGGACCGGCTTTGGATTTCGGGATTTTGTCGCTGCATTTAGCCGGCGCATCCTCGATCCTTGGTGCGATCAACTTCATCACCACGATTTTGAACATGCGCGCGCCCGGCATGAGCATGCACAAAATGCCGCTGTTTGCTTGGTCTTTGCTGGTCACCGCCTTCTTGCTGCTGCTGGCCCTGCCGGTTCTGGCAGGCGCAATCACCATGCTGCTGACCGACCGAAATTTCGGCACCGCCTTCTTTGATCCAGCCAATGGCGGCGACTTGCTGCTGTATCAACACTTGTTCTGGTTCTTCGGTCACCCGGAAGTGTATATTATGATCTTGCCGGGCTTCGGCATTATCAGCCACATCATCTCGACCTTCTCGAAAAAGCCCGTCTTCGGTTATCTCGGCATGGCTTATGCCATGGTCGCCATCGGCGCTGTTGGCTTCATCGTGTGGGCGCATCACATGTATACCGCTGGCATGTCGCTCAACACCCAACGCTATTTCGTGTTTGCCACGATGGTGATTGCGGTGCCGACCGGGGTGAAGATCTTCTCTTGGATTGCCACGATGTGGGGCGGCTCGCTGCGCTTCACCTCACCAATGATCTGGGCGATCGGCTTCATCTTCCTGTTCACCGTTGGTGGCGTGACCGGTGTGGTGCTGGCCAATGCCGGTGTCGACCGCAATCTGCACAACACCTATTATGTGGTGGCGCATTTCCATTACGTGCTGTCGCTGGGTGCGGTGTTTGCGATCTTTGCCGGGTTCTATTACTGGTTCCCGAAAATGACCGGCTACACCTTCTCCGAAACGCTTGCGAAGCTGCATTTCTGGAT
>CAWUMW010000087.1:0-9061 GCA_963923415.1 uncultured Hyphomicrobiales bacterium
GAGCATGGAGAAATAAAACCGTTTCCGCGCCTTCACGAAACACTGCAAAAAACGATAGCAGAGCAACCGAATAGGTGGTGCCGGTATCAAGCGCTTTCGCAGCCCCGCGCTCTAACTCTTGCTTCAACACTTTCGGATCTTGGCGCAGCAAAAGCCAACCGCTCATGTAAAACAATAAGCCCGCCGCTAAAAACAATACAGCTGCTTCAATCCGATCATCATGGCCGCCATCATGGAAGGCGCTGAACACAAAAGCGGTTAGCAAACTGGCCGCAATCGCCGCCGCGCCGCCCCAATAGACCGAATGTTGTTGCGCCGCACTGGCTCCACTGCGTTTGAGAAAGGCTGCAATCACAGCAAGAATGAGCAAGGCTTCAAGCCCCTCACGCAGAAGAATTGTGCCGGATTGGAGAGCCGTCGAGAGAGTATCCATAATGCACCTGAACAGTCATTGATGCATGAGGATATAGCCTTAGAATTATTCTAAATGCAACTCTTTATTGTCCAGAATTACAAAATTAGAAATATTCAAATCTATAGATCTATTTTTGGGCTTTTATTTTGAAGTATTTACTTTAAAATTAATCTAAAATTGAAAGCAAAATAAAGAAATAATTTTAAAATTTATTTGATAAGACAATAAAAAATCCTTCATAGTTTAGAAAAATTTGAAAGTAGAAGTTATGAAGCTGATCAATACTATATTATTTCGTGATATTGTTCAAATGGTCTGGGCTGCATTGGCCCACGCGATCAATCAAATCACAGCGAGCGCGTATTTCACCCTTGCGGTTGCGTGCTTCATAGCGCCATTGGTCTTGATCACGGCGCATCACCATAAAGCCATAGTCATTGGTGGTGGTGAAATGGGTGATGGGCAGATGCGGGGCGGCTTCGCTACCGGGCGGGAGATCTGAGAGGTTGGGATCTTCAACCCAAGATCCGCCATGACCGGAAATAAATTGGGTCGGGTGATCAGAATCAAAGCTCGCCATTTGAAACACATGCACATGGCCAGCCAAAAGCGCTTGGACCTGTGTGGGGAACAAGGTAGTCGGGCGGACCTGTTCCAACACAGATTGCAAGGCCGCATTGCCGGGATAAAACGATACGCCTGTCGGCATCGGCTTCGGGGCTAGACCGAGGATCGGATGGTGATTGATGTAAAAACTCATGCGAAAGGATTGCGCCAGCTGATCAGCCTGCGCCATTTGTGCGGCATAGATCTGATAGACGGGGTCATCCTTGCTAAGGCGGCGGGTGCCGACAAAAGAGGAGTCAAAAACAATCAAGCCACTCTCCGCGCCCAGAGGGATGCGATAGGGGGCACTGAATTCGCCCCGCGCGTCATTTTCCGGGCGGTCACAATCTTGACCGATCGTGAAGGGGCGCGGATCGAAAAAGCGCCACCAGCCCTGACCGCCGCGCTCACAGGATTCATGATTGCCTCTGATAAAAACCCAAGGGGCTGCCGAGAGCAAAGATGCCGCGGGGGTAAAAAAATCAGCGTCAAACGTGTCATAGCCATAGCCCCATGGGGAATTCTGGCAGCCGGATTGGTCTGGTGGACAGGCATTTTCACGATAATGAATGTCCCCCACATGGATCACCAGATCGGGTTTGAGTTGGGCTGCGCTGTCGGCAATGGTTTTAAAGGGCCAATGTTCTGGATCGTTGCAGGGTTGGAAGGCATTTTCTGACCGTTTCAACCGACAGCCAGTATCGCCAATGATCACAATGAGCTGCGGTGTTTTGGTTGGCAGGGGTAAAGCTTGCCCTTGCACGCTGACAGTATGGACCGAGGGTTCAAGCGGCAAATCACAAACATGGACAGGAAAAGCAGAGGGTTTGGAGTCCTCGACCTTGCTGCGTGTAGGGCGTTGGGGAACGGTTTCAGCGGCTTTGCGCAAGACCATGGGGCGCGCCTGCTGATCAACCAGCGCGTCAGGACAACTGGCCTGCGACGTGAGCACGCGCACAATGGCTTGGCCTTCGGGGCCTAAAACGACATAACGCGCGGTGATGTCTTGTGCTGCGGCCCCTTGGAGGCTGATCACGAGTGATAAAATCATTACGCAAAGGCCAGACAGCCAAAACCAAACGCGCGTCAAACAAAGCAAAGGCATGTTAAATCTCTCGTATCCCATACAGATAAGCGCTGTCCTCTCATGTCTTGAGGGTCAGCACAAGCAGGGGTCTTAGGCGAGGGATCAAAGGAGAAAGGTCAGCGCATAAAAGTTCAGGGCGCATGAAGGGGGAGAACATGCGCCCTGAGGGGGGAAGGGAGACTGGGTGAGAGGTTATGATTTGGGGGTGGTTGCAGGCGCTAAGGTTGCAGGGGCTATGGTTGAAGGGGCCGCAGATTTGGCGGTTGAATGCGTTGCAACAGTATCAGCCGGCTTTTTGGCTGATTGATGATGCATCGACTTTTTGACCTGCTTTTTGGATGTCTCAGCCTGTCCAGCCTCCATGGCTTTTTTGCTGGTGAGGGCAGGAGCCGCCGCATTTGGTGCAGGATTGGTTTGAACTTGCGCGGGTTGAACTTGGTTGGATTGAGCATGTGCCTCCCCCAAATGGGCGCCAACACCAAGGCTCAGGACCAAAGCAACGGCAGGAACGAGGCGTGCAAATGAAGATGTCATATTGAAAACTCCTTAAATGAGGTGGCCATAGGCCGGTGGGGCGATCCGGGTGTCGGGGTGTTGGTGAGGACCTGACTGGATCGTTGTCGCCACCTTAGCGAGGCCTGACTGAATGCAGGCTGAGGCTGATTTTCATTTTTCGTTCAGAAAAGCATAAAACGAGCCCTTGAAGGGGTGCAGGCCAGAAATTTTTACCCAAACGATATTGCAGCCCCCGCCTTGCGCGTTAGAATGCGCGCATGATGACATTATGCGCGCGAATCGGGATCGTAGGGGTGCTGCTTGGTTTGTGCAGCCTGTCACCCGCTCTGGCCCAAAGTGATGCAACGAAACCTGCCCCCTTATCCGCAACAGAGCGCGCTGGCCAAGCGCTGAACCATCTGTTTGAGCACTTGGCGCGGGCGCAATCGATGGGGCAAGCCAAAGCTATTGCTGAACAAATCGAGCGACGCTGGCAAAATTCAGGCAGTGATACGGTTAATCTGTTGTCGCAACGTGCAGCGTTGGCGATTCAAAAAGATGATTTGGCACTGGCTATTGAATTGCTGGATCGGATGATTGCATTAAAGCCAAATTGGGCGGAAGGTTATTTTCAGCGCGCATTAGTTTTTTTATTGCTAGAGGATCAAAGCCGCGCAGTGGCGGATTTAGGGCGGGTTTTAGCGCGCGAGCCGCGCCATTACAAAGCGATGACGACATGGGCGATGGTGTTGCAGAAACAAGAGCAAAAAAAGCCAGCCTATGCGCTTTACCAACGCATCTTGCAAGTCTATCCATTGAATGAAACAGTAAAAGAGCTTGCCGATCATTTGCGTGCGGATGTCGAAGGGCGCGCTTTATAAATTTGGTGAGACAGACAAGAGGGTGGATCGGGCGATGCTGACATGTGCACTATTAGACGATTATCAGGAAACAGCGCTGGCGCGTGCGGATTATTCATCCCTCACAGATCGTGTGCGCTTTGATGTTTTTAGCGATCATATCAGTGACACGGAGGCTCTGATCGCGCGGTTACAAAATTATGATATTGTTGTCGCCATGCGGGAACGCACCCCCTTTGGCCGGGATCGTTTGTCTCGCCTGCCTCGCTTGAAATTGCTGATCACAACAGGCTTGAAAAATGCGTCGATTGATTTGGCCGCGGCGCAAGACCATCAGATCCGTGTATGTAATACGCCCGGATTTCCCGGCTCGACAGCTGAGCTGACATGGGCGTTATTGCTGTCGATCATGCGCCATCTGCCGCAAGAGATGCAAGGATTTAAAACAGCGCATCCGCAATGGCAACAAACGGTTGGGCGCGATTTACAAGGGCTGACTTTGGGTGTTTTGGGTTTGGGCACGCTGGGTGCGCGCGTAGCGCGCTATGGCCGCGCTTTTGATATGACGGTGTTGGGCCATAGTCGCAGTTTGACCCCCCAACAGGCTGAGGCGATGGGCATTACCTTTGTGCCCGACCTCACAACTATGAGCGAAAAAGCCGATATTATTTCTATCCATTTGCCTCTTAATGCGCAAACGCAGGGCATGATTGGTGCCACAGAAATCGCACGCATGAAGCGCGGGGTGGTTTTGCTGAATACATCACGCGGACCGCTTATTGATGAGGCCGCTTTGCTGGATGCGCTTCGTTCAGAACATGTTGGTGCGGTTGGACTGGATGTGTTTGACGTTGAGCCATTGCCGAACACGCATCCGTTCAGAACCATGCATCAAGTCCATGCAACTCCGCATCTGGGCTATGTGACACAAAATAGTTATCGGGCATTTTATAATGGCGTGGTTGAGGTGATTGCAGCCTATCTGTCCGGCCAACCCGTGCGCGTGCTGGTGTAACCAGGCGCAAAAAAGGTAAAGAAGATGGGTGAAACAAAATCAGAGTGGCCCTTTCCTGCCAAGGCCGACATTAAGTTGTGTTTTGCACATGCGGCCTATCGGTTGGGCGAGCGATTTGAGATCCGCAAACGGGGTATCACATTTAATGAAGTGCGCGATCGGGAAAAATTAGCGCAGGCCTTACCCGATACGGATGTGTTGATTGTCTCTGGCCTATGGGCTGATCCATTGCTTGAACAGGCGCCCCGCCTGCGCTTTATCCAATCGATTAGTTCTGGAACAGATCAATTTGGTCGTCAGGCCTTGCGGGAGCGTGGCATCCGACTGGCCAGCGCAGCAGGCGTGAATGCACAAGCGGTTGCAGAACATGCGCTTGCATTGATGTTGGCTTTAGCTCGGCGCCTGCCCGAGGCGCGCGACAATCAACAAAAAGCCCGGTGGCGGGGGATGATTGGGGATTTGAGCCAGCGCGAAGATGAGCTGAAAGGGAAGACGGTTTTGATTGTCGGCATGGGGCGCATCGGCGTCAAGATTGCGGCGCTCACCAAAGCCTTTGGCATGCAGGTGATTGGGATGCGCGATCGTCCGCAGATGGGGGCGAATGGGGCAGATGAAATTCATGCCATTGACGCATTGGCGCAGCAGGTTGCGCGGGCAGATTATGTGGTTTTATGTTGTGCTTTGACGCCGCAAACGGAAGGGGTGGTCAATGCGCAGGTTTTAACGGCCATGAAACCGAGTGCCTTTCTGATCAATGTTGCACGCGGGCGTGTGGTCGATGAGCCCGCTTTGGTGAAGGCCTTACAGGACCACCGCTTTGCCGGTGCGGCTTTAGATGTGGTGGTGGATGAGCCGATGCCGTCAGATCGGGTTTTATGGACACTTCCTCACGTGCTCATTACCCCTCATAGTGCGGGTGAAACCCGCGCTTATGAAGATCAAGTGCTGGATATTTTAGAAGAGAATCTGGATCGGTTGTGGCGGGGGGAACCTCATTTGCATAATCAGATCGTCTGAAAAGAGCCCCTAAACCAGATGAATATGCCGCTTGTTGAAAGACGTCGTCTAGGGTCAGACCTCATTAATGAGGTCTGACCCTAGACAGGCCGGCTTTTCCTCGATAGGGAAACGAACCAATCCTGTGTAGCTTTTGCGTGGTGCTTTGTGTTGTATGAGCGTTTGCGATTAATGTGGCGTGTGTGGCGTGTCAAAAGACGGGCTGGGCGTATAAGCCATGGTGAAATTGAAGTTCCGCTTTTACCTTTTCTGGTGCCAGCACGGGTGAGTGTTGATGTGGGTGCAAATAAAGGCGCCTTGACTTATATCCTTGCGCAATATTCAGCCCGGGTTGTGGCTTATGAGGCCAATCCCAATCTGTTTAAAAAACTGCAACAGGCTTTGGGGTCGCGGGTCGATTTGCGCCACAAAGCAGCCGGAAAAGAAAAAGGCGTGTTGACCTTTTTTGTGCCAACGTCACAGCAAGGGCGCGAATTACCCAATATCGGCAGTTTGAAAGAAAACAGTGCTTATAGCAGCAAACACTATCACGTTGACTGTGTGCGGCTTGATGATGAACAGTTGGTGGATGTTGGCTTTATCAAAATTGATGTTGAGGGCACGGAGCTCGATGTGTTGCAAGGAGCCCTTGGCGTGATTGCACGCGATCGGCCTGTCTTGATGATCGAAATCAATGATAAGATGACGGATGACGCCCAAGAGATTGAAAGACTCTTGAAAATGATGGCGTATCAAATTGTCGATTTTTCACAAAAAACGATGCGCTTGGTCGAGCATGTGCAGGATGTTGATAATCGCAATGTGCTTTTCATGCCTCTGAAAAAAACACAATAAAATACCGACTTGCTGGGTTGGATCAATCAGCTTGAAGCGCGGCACGTGCTGTTGATCAAAGCCTATTTAAAACGCGAGGGATTTGCGAAAATAAAGCCGATCATAGCCATGCGCAAACCGCTCGTCATAAAGTTCAAAACCAAGATGCAGATAGATCTGTTGCGCTTGGGTCATCACACGATTGGTTGATAAATAAATGGAGGCATGGCCTGCCTCACGTGCCAGATGCTCAGCCCGTTTGATCAAGTGATGTCCAACGCCTGTGCCTTGATAGGCGGGGTGGACGGCCAATGTATCGATGGTAAACAGTCTATCGACAGTGTCGATGACTAAAACCCCGGCGCAGTCCTGCCCCTTGCGCGCGAGTGTGACCCGATGGTTTTTTATCAGCTCTTGGTAATTATCAAGCATGGGTTGGGGTTGTTTGCCGATTTGAAGAATATAAGGCAAAAAAGCGCGACAGACGCAATCAGTCACTTGAGCGTCATCTTTTGCCTCTGCTTGCACAATGATAAGAGGCATTGGCGTGTGATCCTATAAGGATGACGGCGTGAGGGAGGGGCCGCTCAGGACAAAGCGGCGGCCATGGACCCAGAGGCTCGTTTGCTCGGCCGGTTCTTGGCCAGTCGCTAATTTATAAAGACCCGCATCAGAACGAAGGAAGGGGATATGATCACCATCCCCATCGCCAAAGGCGCGCAAGCGGCGTTGAAATTCTGTTTCGTCGATCTCGGCTGTGATTTCACAGAGCTGCATAAATTGCTTTTTGGTACGTAAAGTGCCATTCCAGTGCAGATCACAGGCTGGCAGACTCATACGGCGTTTCACCAAATGGGGAGCCAGCTCACTAAAGAGAATATACATATTCAATGTCGTGAGATCCATCAGACCTTGCACAGTTTCATGCGAACGGACACTGAATGATTTTTGCGCGATAATGGCCCCATCATCAATCTTGGCCGTCATTTCATGCACGGTGACGCCGTAAGATTTTGCTTGATCATAGATCGCAAAATGAAACGGTGCCCAACCCGGATAAGAGGGGGGACCGGGATGAAAATTATAACTGCCACAACCGACTTGATCCAGTATAGCGCCACTGACATAAAAGCGGCTGCCGAATGATATCAAACGGGAACGGGCAAGCACGGGGGAAGGCAAAAGTAGTAATTCTTTGGGATGCTCGATCACCAAAACTTGAATCTGCGGATGATATTCCGCCAGCATAATACCAAGTTGCTCGGCATAAAAATGCGCGGTCAACAAAATAATATGCGTTAAAAAAGGAGATTCGGAGACAGCCGTTTCCATGCGCACTTTTTTCCCGGCAGCGATATGATTTATGCCCATTGAGGCGTGCTTACATCATTTCATAGAGAGACGGACAAGAAACAGATCATTCTCTTTATAAAAGATGTGGTAAGCACGGCAAAGGTGAACGAAAGGAGATCACAATATTTGGTTAACAGGCCCATTGAAAGCCATCGACCACAAAATGTTGGCCGGTTATGAACATTGCCTCATTGGTAGAGAGAAAACAAACAAGCTCTGCGACATCTTTGGGTGTTCCTAACCGTTCGAGTGCAATGCCCTTGATCAATTCAGGTTCACGGGTCCGCGTTAAATCATTGCCAACTTCCGTTTTAATGACCCCCGGGCAGAGAGCATTAATCGCTATTTTGGGTCCAAGTTCTTTCGCTAATGAGCGTGTAAGACCTAAGATGCCAGCCTTGGCTGCAGCATAAGAATGTTTGGATACGGCGCTGGTCACACCGCCAGAAAGAGCATTGAGCGAGGACATGCTGATGATCCGCCCGCCGTTTTCTTGTTGAAGCATGATTGGGGCAACAGCATGAATATAATTAAAACAGCTTTTCAAATTCACTGCTACGGTCCGATCAAATTCTTGTTCGGTGATGTCCAAAATACCTTTTGGATTGGGGCCGCCGGCATTATTGACCAGCACATCAATATGGCGGTGTGTACACATGATATCTGCTATGATCTCATGTGCACGCGTAAAATCGGCAACATCAGCTTGATAGGTCAAGACATGGGCGCCCATCTGTTCAAGCTCGTTGCGCGTTTGCGCCATTTCGGTGTCGCGCAGATCAATCAACGCAATATCAAAATTTTTTTGAGCAAGAGCATGCGCGCAAGCCCGCCCGATCCCGCGGGCGCCTCCTGTGACCACTGCAACTGACCGCATGGGTAAACTCCTTTTTAAGGGTTAAATGGGACCAGCCAAAGACTACCAGCCTCACGAGGGAGTGCGCAATGGAGTCAGATGAAAAGCAAGAGAAAATTATTAAAACTTTGCTTTTAGATCAAAGGATAGGTTTGATCTGCCATCGCCCCTCTTCTGGCCTTCAAACAAAGAATAGACTTTGTCAGTGATTACAAAGATGGATAGAGTTGAGATTACGCGGTATGACTGAGGAGGGCGAGATGCGCACACAGTCCATTGGAATGGTTGGAATTGGTCTGATGGGCCAAGGGATCGCCTATAACATTCTCAAAGCGGGTTATCGCTTGACGGTGTTGGATCATCCCGGCAATCAGCCTTTAGATGAATTACAGAGGATGGGGATCAGTATTGTCCGCTCACTGAGCGCTTTGGTTGCAGAAGTAGAGATCGTGATTTTATGCGTAACCGGAGCACCACAGGTTGAGGAGATTATGACAGCGCCCGATGGTATTGTGGCGCATCTGCGTGCTGATCAGATTGTTAT
>CAWUMW010000088.1:0-9008 GCA_963923415.1 uncultured Hyphomicrobiales bacterium
GGATCAAGCCAAAGTGAAACGCGAGGATCTTTGCCCGTCACCTTGAATCCGTGCAAAGCGAGTAAGGAGGCCGGACCCGCTTCTCCTTTGGCTGCATCAAGCTGGCGGGCATAGGGGTTTATGCGTGTGAGATCCTGCAACAGGGCATTCAAAGAGTCTGGCTGGTCCGTGCATAAATCAGTTTTACTTATCACCAACACATCGGCCATAGCCGCTTGTCTTAAGGCTTCCTTATGGGCTGTGAGCGTTGCGCGGCCATTGATTGCATCAATGAGCGTGATCACGCCTTGGAGTTGAAAACGGCGCGATATATAAGGATGGCCAAGAACCGATTGTAAAACGGGTGCGGGATCTGCAAGCCCCGTTGTTTCGATGATCACACGATTGATAGCCGGCATGCGGTGATTGTCGAGGTCACGCAAGATGTCTTCCAATGTACTGACCAATTCGCCACGGATGGTGCAGCACAAACAACCGGAGGATAATAAAACGGTGGTTTCATCTTTTACATCAATGAATAAATGATCCAATCCGACATCACCAAATTCATTGATGATCACCAGACTATCGGCCATCAATGGGTCATGTAAGAGGCGATTGAGCAAGGTTGTTTTTCCTGACCCGAGAAAGCCAGTGAGGACGAATAAAGGGATCGGGGCGGGCGGCTGCATCATGAGGGATCAGGAGCTTTCATGCGATGATGTTCATGGATGATATTGACCAATATGGCAGCAAGCACGACAGCTCCTCCACCATATTGATAAAGGGTCAGATTTTCATCGAGAATCAAATTGGCGCTGAGCGAAGCCACCACGGGTTCAAGACAAAAAACCAATCCGGCAACAGCAGGTGAAATGCGATTGAGCGCTAGGAGTTGTAAGACAAATCCGACGCCATATCCGGCAATAGTTAAACCCGCGGCCCAGGGGGCCCGCAAAAAAATATCAAGCGATGGCAAACCAACACTTATCAGCATGGTGATCGTTGCGGCAGGCAACATGAGAATTTGTAAGATGATCAGTTTCGGAAGGGTGGAGGAGCGAGGGGAACGGCTGCCAGCAAAAAATTGCACCGTCGCTGCAAGACTTGCCCCACCAGCCAGCGCCAGTCCGATTGGATCGAGTGTTTGCCCATTTGGGCTTAATACCATCAAAATGCCGGCAAAGGCCATAAGGGCGATCCACAGCAAGAAGGGATGGAAAGGTGTTTTGTCGATGATCGGTTGAGTCAACACAATCACAATGGGGAACGTATAAAAAAGCACCGCAGCCACTGTGACCGGAATATAGGCAACAGACATGATATAGCAGAGGCTCACCGCGCTGCTGGTCAGGCCCATTAAGATAATGGCCCCGCGCTCTGATGGATCGATGCGCTGCGGCGTTGCAGAAAACCATAGGGCGATCAATGCTAACGGCAACATCAGAAAGACGCGGTAAAATAAAATCACCGATCCATGAATGCCAGCATTCGCCGACATTTGCGCAAAGACAATATTGATACCGAAACTGATTGCACCCATCGTCGCCATCAAAAGACCAGCGACAAAAGAGGAGCGGTTTGGCAATGCGGTCACGGACACTTCTCTATGCTTTTTTGACAGCGGATTTTTTAGCAAGCGGCGGCTTGCCACCCCCCAGCGGGACAAGCATTGGCTCAGCCTTTTCGCGCGGGGGTAAGGGCGGGGGTGGTGTGCGTGTTGATGGGGCAGCCGATGCATCAGAGGGCTGTTCATTTTCATTTTGATCTTTATGTCCGCAGATGATGCCACGGAGATCGTTAAGCGGCGCCGCACTTTTGGGGAGGAGATCAAGCGTTTGTTGAAAGCCTGTTGGAGAGGTTGCAAATCCACGGTCGAGCAATTCCATCGTTTTTAATGTGCGCTCGGCTCCAGAACTGGCGCCAAACACCACCACAATCAAACGCCGTCCATTTTTTTGTGCGCTGGCCACAACATTAAAACCTGAGGCGCAAATAAAACCGGTTTTTAAGCCAGTGGCACCGGGATAGCGGCCAATAATACCATTGGTATTGTCCATAACGCGTTTGCCAATTTGGATGGCCGGGATAGAAAATAAAGACGCCGAGCGCGGAAAATCAAGAAAGAGGCGTCGACCAAGAAGAGCCATATCGCGCGCGGAAGTTTGTTGGCCGTCAGCAAATAAACCATTGGGATTCATAAACCGACTTTCTTTCATGCCCAGTCGCGCCGCTTCGCGATTCATCTCCTCCACAAAGGCGTCAACCGATCCTGAAAGATGTTCAGCCACAACGATTGCGATATCATTGGCGGATTTGACCAATAATATTTTCAACGCAGCATCCAGCGTCAGAGTGCCGCCCGGTTTGATGCCGATTTTTGAGGGCGGCATGGAGGCTGCGTTTTCTGAAACCGTCAAAGCGGTGTTGAGGGACACGCGGCCCATTTTGACGGCTTTGAGGGCCAGATAGACGGTCATCAATTTGGTGACAGAGGCCGGGTGCCAAGGATCAGTGGCTTGTTCAGCTGCGATCACATGGCCGCTGTCGATATCGGCAATCAGCCAAGGCGCGGCCTGAACCCGTGTGAGGGAGCAAAACAGAACAAAGATTAAACTGAGAAAAAGGCGCATGGGCTGATATGCAAAATCCTGATAGCTTTACTGAGCATAATCCTTTGCATCTGATTTGCCTAGAAGGGATGGTGCTGCTAGGCAAGAAGAAGAAAAAGTGGGATCCGTCAATCATGGCCTCATTCTGGATGATCGCAACACTGATTGCATCGGTCGCGCAAACCGCGCGCAATGCGATGCAAAGCACTTTGACAGCGTCATTGGGCACAATTGGTGCTGCGCAGGTTCGGTTTCTTTATGGGTTCCCATTTTCGCTGCTCTTCTTATGGGCGATCACTACCGTCACGCAGAGTTCTGTGCCGGATGTGGATGCGCAATTTTTGCTCTATGCGGTTGGTGGCGCGGTTTTGCAGATTGTCGGCACTGTTTTGATGTTGGCGGCTATGCGCTTGCGCTCTTTCGCCGTGGCGACCGCTTATCTTAAAACCGAACCTGTCTTGGTGGCTTTGGCCAGTGTCTTTGTGCTGGGGGAACATTTGGAGGGCGCGGCATGGGGTGCGATTGTCATCGCTACGCTTGGCGTGCTGGTTTTAAGCTGGAAAAAACCAGCGACTGAGGGCGAAGGGTCAACAGCCTCTTGGGCCAGTGCGTGTTACGGCATTGGGGCGGGGGGCTGTTTTGCCGTGGCAGCGGTGTTATTCCGCGGCGGGATTTTGAGTTTGGAGTCAGGCGCTTTTTATGTGCGCGCCACCACCACGCTGTGTTGGTCATTGGGGATTCAATCCTGCCTCTTGATGGTCTTTATGGTGATTTGGGATCGGCCGGCCTTTGTGGGCAGCCTGCGCGTGTGGCGTCATTCTTTATTTGCAGGATTTATGGGGGCGTTGGCTTCGCAGTTCTGGTTTATAGGATTCTCTTTGTCCTCTGCGGCCAATGTGCGGACTTTGGCCCTGGTTGAAGTGGTTATGGCGCAGATTGTATCGCGCGGCCTGTTTAAACAAGCGATCAAAGCGCGTGATCTCCTGGGGATGGGTTTGGTAGTCGGCGGCGTGGGTTGGCTGTTGATTTTGCACCATTAATCAGTGCTTGTTTATTTTCTTGGTGACAGGCACAGTAAAGAAACAAAATCGTGACGAGACATCTAAAGGAGTGACTTTCATGACGGCAGCCATTGTTGGATGGGCGCATACCCCTTTTGGTAAGCTTGATGCAGTAAGCGTTGAGAGTTTGATTGTGCAGGTCGCCCGTGAGGCGCTTGATCATGCCGGCCTTGATGCCAGCCAGGTGGATGAGATTGTGTTGGGTCATTTTGGATCCGGATTTTCACCGCAGGATTTTACGGCCGCTTTGGTGCTGCAAGCCTCCGATGCGTTGCGATTCAAGCCGGCGACACGGGTTGAAAATGCCTGCGCAACCGGCACGGCCGCCGTTCATCAAGCATTGAAATCCATTGCCGCGGGCGCTGCTAAAATTACTTTGGTGGTTGGTGTTGAGCAAATGACGGCAACCCCCGGACCTGAGATTGGCAAAACGCTGCTGCGGGCCGCTTATTTGCCTGAGGATGGTGACACGCCGAATGGATTTGCGGGCGTGTTTGGAAAAATAGCAGCCTCTTATTTCCAGCGCCATGGCGATCAGTCCGATGCGCTTGCCATGATTGCCGCTAAAAATCACCACAATGGTGTGGTTAATCCCTATGCGCAAATCCGCAAGGATTTCGGTTTTGATTTCTGCCGCAATGAAAGTGATAAAAATCCGTTTGTGGCGGGTCCTTTAAAGCGCACCGATTGTTCTTTGGTGTCTGATGGAGCCGCTGCGTTGGTGATTGTCGATGCTGGCTTAGCGGCCCAATTTCCGCGGGCAGTCGGGTTTAAGGCCACCGCGCATGTGCAAGATTTTCTGCCGATGTCCAAGCGGGATATTTTGAAATTTGAAGGATGCGGTGTGGCATGGCGCAAAGCGCTGGATCAGGCGCAGATTCAGTTGACGGATTTGTCGTTTGTTGAGACCCATGACTGTTTTACGGTCGCCGAATTAATCGAATATGAAGCCATGGGGCTCACGGCTGAAGGGCAAGGGGCGCGGGCGATTAAGGAGGGTTGGACGCGCAAAGACGGTAAATTGCCGGTCAATCCGTCTGGTGGTCTGAAATCCAAAGGCCATCCGATCGGCGCAACGGGTGTTTCCATGCATGTGCTGACCGCGATGCAATTGATGGAAGAAGCCGGTGAGATGCAAATTAAAAATGCAAAATTAGGGGGCATTTTTAATATGGGCGGTGCCGCCGTTGCCAATTATGTGAGCATTTTGGAACGGATTAAATAAACTCTTTTTTACCTTAATAAAAATTTTGAACGCTTGAAGACAGCATAAAACAGATAAATGTTTTATGCTGTTTTTATTGGTAGACCATGTTGTGCGGCAAAAGGAGAACGGGGTGCGAAACCAGCACGCAGGCTTGAGCAAAGCATGGGAGCAGGCTTTATTAAAAAAGCTCATCCCTGTCTTATGCGTGCTTGTCAGTGGCGTGGCAGCCTGCACACAGCCTCCACGCGCTTTTGTTGCCAGCCTGCCTTTGGGTGCCCCTTATAGCACGATCCAGCCTGTGCCTCTGGAGCGGGATCAAATCTTAATGCGCTATGGCGGGGCCTATCACCATCCTCCTAGTCAGGCATGGCTTGATACGGTGTTGGGACGGCTTGTGGCCAGTAATCCTGATGTGCCACGCGCCTTGCGTGTGAGTGTGTTAAATCATCCGGTTCCCAATGCTTTTGCTTTGGATCAAGCGCTCAGTGGACAAGCGGGGGGAGAAATTTTTATCAGCCGGGGCATGCTGGCGCTGAGCAATGATCCTGCTGAAGTCGCAGCGGTTTTAGCGCATGAAGTGGCGCATCTTACGCTTCAGCACCGTCAGCATCGGGATGTGGTGGCTCACACTGTTTCGCAACAGATCACGCAGACCGCTCCGGTTGCGCAAGGTCAGGCTTTCGAGCGCAGTGAAACCAATGGCAAACTGGCCTTGGCGCGGTTTTCAAGAGCCCAAGAGATTGAAGCCGATTTGCTGGGCGTGCGGCTGATGGCGCATGCCGGATATGATCCTTATGCTGCGGCCCATCTTCTCAAGACCCTCGCGCGCGACACGATGCAACGTGGCCGCATGTTGAGTGCGTTCGAGGATCAAAAAAATCATTTCTTATCGTCTCATCCTGCAACGCCTGATCGCATCGCGCGCGTTTTGGCAGAAAGTCATCAGCTTCAGGCCCCGCCTACCTCTGCGTCAGAGCGTGAAAATTTTATCGCTGCCTTGCAAGACATGGTCTATGGCGATGACCCCGCACAAGGTCTGGTCCGCGGGCGGCATTTCATCCACCCCACCCTGAATATTGGATTTTCTGCTCCCGATAATTTTATCTTAGACAATAGCACGCAAGCCTTGGTTGGGGTTTTGCCCGGCAAGCCGGTGGCCTTGCGCTTTGATCGGATCGCCAAGGGGTCATACACGGCGCAAGAGGCCTTGCAATCGGGATGGATTGAAAAAACCAGTCTCGGCCCGATTGAACCTCTTCAGGTGGATGGTTTGGAGGGGGCCACAGCCGTTGCAAGCGGTCAAGACTGGCGCTTTCGATTAGCGGCGATCGTCAAGGACGAGACGATTTATCGGTTTATTTTTGCCACCCATCCCGAGCATAGCGATCTGGATGGTGCGTTCAGACAATCGATAGCGAGCTTTCATGTTTTAAAGCAGGATGACAACAAACACGTCCGCCCTTTGCGGTTGAAAATTGTGCAGGCAAAAACGGGGGATACGGCTGAGGGTCTGGCGCAGAATTCGATCCTGCCCGATCATGCTTTAGAGCGTTTTCATGTGATGAATGGATTAGAGCGCGGCGCCTTGCAACTTGGCAGGCATTATAAAATTGTCAGCGAATAAAGTGTGAGCAAAAACACCACCCCTTTAATGCGGATCAAGAAAAAAGGCCCGATTAAATCGGGCCTTAAACAGGGGCCAGAGTTAAACCATGTCCAGAGTTAAACCATGTCCAGAATTAAACTATGTCGACAGGCAGCTGCCATAGCTTTTTGAGAGACAAAGTGAGCTGCTTACGCAGCTTCAGCCTCGTCGGACTCTTCGGTTTCTTCGTCAAGATCGGCTTCAACTTCAACTTCAGCCGCCTTTGCCCGGCGCGGTGATTTGGCCAGTTGAGCCTCGATCATTTTGACGGCTTCCGGCTCGGTGACTTTATGGGCAGCAGCTAATTCCCGCACCATGCGGTCCAAGGCTGCTTCATATAATTGCCGTTCGGAATAAGATTGTTCAGGTTGGGCTTCAGAGCGGTAGAGATCGCGCACAACCTCGGCAATCGCCACCAGATCGCCTGAATTGATTTTGGCTTCATATTCTTGAGCCCGGCGGGACCACATGGTCCGCTTGATCCGGGCGCGGCCTGCGATGGTTTCCAAAGCGCGGTTCAAGATGCCGCTTTCAGCCAATTTGCGCATGCCGACTTGCGTGGCCTTGGCGGTCGGAACCCGCAAGGTCATTTTATCTTTCTCAAAATTGATAACGAACAATTCCAGCTTGAACCCAGCCACTTCTTGCTCTTCGATGGCCGTAATGGTTCCAACCCCATGGGCCGGATAGACAACAGATTCACCCGTCTTGAAACCCTGACGCTGGGTGGATTTCTTTGCACTCGTCATAATAGTGTTGCACTCCGCAGTCGGCAGCGTGTAGCTGGCCCAGATGAGCGGCTCTTTGAAGAGCCTTTTATTGTTTGGTTCGTCCATCGAAAAAGAGAACCGCGCCGCTTCCTTGGCCGATCAGGATCACGCTAAGTCGATCAAGATCAAAGGAAGACGTGCATCAATTTTCCATGGGTGGAAACCAAAAGGAGCGCCCTTATAACAGAAAAATTCACAAATTTCAAAGACAAAGGCAGGCAAACAGCGAAAATGATTCGCATGTCTGGCGTGCAAAATTGTCAAAAATGGTTAAAATCAGGGCAATTAGTCGCCTTGACCGGGCTCAGGACTGAAATATTTGTCCAATTTGCCTTCTTCCCCGTCATGTTGCTTGGCATCGGGGAGCGGATCGCGCTTAATAGTCACATTGGGCCAGGTTTTGGCATAATCGGCATTCAGTTTCAGCCAGCTTTCCAGCCCCTTGTCTGTATCGGGCTTAATCGCTTCAGCCGGACATTCGGGTTCACAAACCCCACAATCGATACATTCGTCAGGATGAATGACCAGCATGGTCTCACCTTCATAGAAGCAGTCCACCGGACAGACCTCGACGCAATCCATATATTTGCACTTGATGCAATTCTCGACGACAACATAGGTCATCGGGGCCTCCTTCAACCGGCAGTCAGGCTTAGAATGTTACAAGACTTGCTCTAATCAGTTTGATTGTGCGTTGCAAGCACTTGGTTCAGAACAGGCTATGCTTTTAGGGGGGGGCGGCGGATTTTTCGTCCGATAAGCGTTCATACAAGTCTGCGCTGGCATGTGCGGAGCCGCGTTTATCCGGCAGATCCAGCAGACGAATGACTTCGGTCGCATGGGGAAGGGCAAGCGTTAGGATGTCGCCTGCTCCAATCATACGGTCCGCTTTGGTCATGCGGGCACCATTCAGCCGAACCCGTCCACCTTTGATTAAGGCAAGGGCGAGGGTGCGGCTTTTCACAAAACGGGCATAAACAAGAAATTTATCAAGACGTTGGCGGCTGTTGTCCGCTGCCTCTGGGGCTTTCTTTTTTGCATCCACCATAGTGAGGGACATCACTCCCCTTTTTTGCCCGGGTCAGATTTATCCTGAAGTTGGCTTTTCAGGGCCAAGAGTTTGGCAAAAGGCGAGTTGGGATCAGGCTCTTTACTGGTATGCGAACGTGGTTGGTCCTGCCACTGCACCGGACCGCGATCGCGGCCAGAATGACGCGCCGGCTTGTCTTTCCGCCCCTCAAATGCATGTGGTTTGCGGCTTTTTCCCTCTGGCTTTTTGGCGTCATCACTAAGGCGCGGACGCTGCCCGTCAGATTTTGTTCCTTCATCGCGGAATTTGCCGCGATTTTTAAAGCTTTGATGATCGCGGCGGGCTGTATCACCCGTCTCTTGGCTGTGTCCGGCTGGATCATGTCCTGCTCCACTCGGGCCTCTGCGATGCCCTTTGGAGCGATCATGTTTAGAAGCGTGCGGCCGATGGTGGCGTTTGAGCCGCCAGACTTCGATGTCTGCTGGCTCAGTCGGTTCGGCCTGCCCGTCGGTGATCGCAGTTTCATGCGTTAGGGTGTCTGCGGCGTCTTGCGGCTCGGCAGGATGAGAAGGATTGCCCTCTGGATCCGGCGTTAGCGCTTCAGTGTCGGATGCGCTCTCGCTTTGCACAGCCGTTGTGGCAGGACTTTCATGAGCAGGACTTTCATGAGCAGGAATTTCCTCCGCAGAAATTTTATCTGCAGG
>CAWUMW010000089.1:0-9001 GCA_963923415.1 uncultured Hyphomicrobiales bacterium
TGTTTTAGCTCAACAATAAAAAAGCGGCCCGAAGGCCGCTTTTCAAATATGCGCGCTTAAAGCCTTAAAGGCTCAACGATTGATTAATCGTGTGACTCAGCGGGGGCTTCTTTGCCTTCCAAATCTTCACCGGTTGCTTGGTCAACGAATTTCATCGACAAACGCACCTTGCCGCGCTCATCAAAGCCCAACAGTTTGACCTTAACCTTATCACCTTCCTTGACCACATCGGTGACTTTGCCAACCCGTTGCTGCGCCAATTGCGAAATATGCACCAGCCCATCCCGCGCGCCAAAGAAATTGACGAAGGCGCCGAAGTCAGCGGTTTTAACCACCGTGCCTTCATAGATATGACCGACTTCCGGATCAGAGGCGATTGACTTGATCCAGTTGATCGCGGCGGTGATGGAGGCTGCATCGCTGGAGGCGATTTTAACGGTGCCGTCATCTTCGATATTGATTTTAGCGCCGGTCTTTTCGACGATTTCACGAATGACCTTGCCGCCGGTGCCGATCACTTCACGGATCTTATCGGTTGCAATCTTCATGGTTTCAATACGCGGTGCATATTGTCCCAATTCAGCGCGCGCTCCCGACAGGCCTTTGCTCATCTCACCGAGAATGTGCAAACGTCCCCCTTTGGCCTGCTCCAAAGCCACCTTCATGATCTCTTCGGTAATACCGGCGATCTTGATGTCCATTTGCAGCGATGTGATGCCGTTTTCTGTTCCGGCCACCTTGAAATCCATATCGCCCAAATGATCCTCGTCACCGAGAATATCAGAGAGAACAGCATAGCGGCTGCCTTCGAGAATAAGACCCATGGCAATGCCTGCAACCGGACTTTTCAACGGCACACCGGCATCCATCAAAGCGAGCGACGTGCCGCAAACAGTCGCCATGGAAGAGGATCCGTTTGACTCGGTAATTTCAGACACCGCGCGGATCGTATAGGGGAATTCATGCGCTGCCGGCAGCATCGGGTGAATAGCCCGCCATGCTAATTTACCATGCCCAATTTCCCGACGGCCGGGTGAGCCCATGCGTCCTGTTTCCCCAACGCTATAGGGAGGGAAATTGTAATGGAGCATGAAATTTTCGCGGTAATTGCCTTCGAGCGTATCAATGATTTGCTCGTCTTCGGCAGTGCCTAATGTCGCGACCACCAAAGCCTGCGTTTCACCCCGTGTAAACAGCGCCGAGCCATGTGTGCGCGGCAAAATGCTCACTTCCGCAACTATCGGGCGCACGGTTTTGACATCGCGGCCGTCAATGCGGCTGCCGGTATCAAGAATGTTCCAACGCACAATCTTGGCTTCAACATCTTTGAAGACCGAGCCGAGCAAAATCGGATCAACCGGATCTGCAACGCCTTCGCCAGTAAAGGCCGCAACAACTTTGGCTTTCGCCGCAGCGACCTTATCCTGACGGGCTTGCTTCGCCGGTGTTGTGAACGCATCCCGCAATTCAGCTTCAACCAATTGCAAAATCTTGGCTTCAAGTGCGGAATGATCGGGCGTGGTAAAATCGCGCGGCTCTTTCGCTGCCACTTCTGCCAATTTGATAATGGCGTCAATCACCGGTTGGAAGCCTTGATGACCGGTCATCACCGCATCCAGCATCACGCTTTCTGATAATTCTTTGGCTTCGGATTCAACCATCAACACGGCATCGGCCGTGCCCGCAACCACCAGATCAAGGGTTGAATCGGCCATTTCTTGAATGGTCGGATTCAATTTCAAGGTGCCATTGATCAAGCCGACTTTGGCGGCGCCAACGGGCCCCTGAAACGGCACGCCAGACAGGGTCAAGGCCGCCGATGCTGCCACCATCGACAACACATCGGGATCATTCTCCAAATCATGCGACAACACAGTGATAACCACCTGCGTGTCATTCTTGTAGCCGTCGACAAAGAGGGGGCGGATCGGACGATCAATCAAGCGGGAGATCAAGGTTTCGCGTTCGCTGGGGCGTCCTTCGCGCTTGAAATAGCCCCCCGGAATACGACCCGCCGCAAAGGATTTTTCCTGATAATTGACGGTCAGGGGGAAAAAATCGACGCCGGGCTTTGCGGTTTTGGCTGACACAACCGTCGCCAAAACACTGGTTTCACCATAAGTCGCCAAGACGGCAGCATCGGCTTGACGCGCAATACGGCCTGTCTCCAAAACAAGCTTGCGGCCGGCCCAATTCATTTCAACTTTTTGAATATCAAACATAAGAGGTCTTTCATTGTTTTAGGGAAAAGACCGATCTCGTTCCATGTGCAAGACGGCGGGAGGCTCGACGTCACCAACAGCATAAAGGCCGTTTGTAAGCCACCAGCAATCCTGCCATGAACTGAAGATCGGCAGGGGGTTGGCTCATTTTAAAAATCTTTAAAAAAAGCCAGTCTCAAGACAGGGCACACAAGCCATAACAGTGCCGTGCCATAACAGTGCCGTGCCGAAAGAAAAGGGGCGGGCATAAGCGCCTGCCCCTTTGCATCTTAACGACGAATACCGAGCTTACCGATAATGGTCTTGTAACGGCTCTCTTCGATTTTCTTGAGATAATCGAGCAGGGAGCGACGTTGCGACACCATTTTCAACAAACCACGACGGGAATGGTTATCCTTCGCATGGCTCTTGAAATGTTCGGTCAGGTTGGTGATGCGTTCGGTCAGAATGGCAATTTGCACTTCCGGAGAACCGGTATCATTCGGGCCTGTCGCATGTTCTTTGATCAGCGCGGCTTTACGCTCTGCAGAAATCGACATCGGTTGATCCTTTCTCAACAAAGGGAGGCAGGGGTGTCTGAGACATCACAGTCTCAACAAATCCTTGCCGGAACGGCCGATCCGGGATGTCGTCCAGGGCGGTCGGGTGAAGAGCCTGCCGGCCTCAACGGCGCAGCAAACTGGGCCAAGCCTATACAGCAAATGCGCTTAAAAGCAAAATCATTCTTAAACCTTGACGGTGCAGCGGAGGCAAGAAAGCTCTCTATTGGCAAGGAGCATGCCTTAACTCAGATTAAACACCCGATGGGGCACAAATTCACCGCGCTCAATCACCCCTATAGCCAGCACCGCATGGTCACAGGTGGCATAAACGGGGCCTTCCGCAAGCGGGGCATCCCGACCACGCAAAATCACCGACTGGCCGCGCCGGATCCGGCTAGCCTGATCTCGGCTCATCAGCACACACGGTAATTCGAGCAGTCCGCTTTCCACTGACCGCAAAGCGCCCGCCAGCAGAATGGGATCTTCCAATGCTGAGAACGGGGTTGAGTCCGCTTCCAAAAAAGGACCGACCCGTGTCCGGCGCAACGCGATAATATGTCCGTAACAGCCCAAAGCCCGACCTAAATCCCGTGCAATCGCGCGCACATAGGTGCCTTTGCCACATTCCGCCTCAAACACGCTTTCGTCGGGCTGATGGGCAATCATCCGCAGGGCGTGAATTTCGACCTCACGCGCCTTCAGCGCCACCACTTCCCCATCGCGCGCCAAATCATAGGCCCGTTCGCCATCAATCTTAATCGCAGAAAATTGCGGGGGGACTTGGGCAATCACGCCCATAAAGCGAGGCAACAACGCCGCAATTGCTGCCGCCTCAGGACGCGCCTCGCTGTGATGGGTCACCGGGCCTTCCGCATCATCGGTTGTTGTTTCTGCCCCCCAGCGCACCGTGAAACGATAGGCTTTCTCGCCATCCACCACATAAGGCACTGTTTTGGTGGCTTCTCCAAAAGCCAGCGGCAAAATGCCAGAAGCCAGAGGATCAAGCGTGCCCGCATGGCCTGCCTTTTTCGCGTTAAACAACCGCCGCACGGCTGAAACCGCATGGGTTGAAGTCATGCCGACCGGCTTATCGAGAATGAGCCAGCCATGCACGTCCTGACGGTGTCGGCGCGGCGCATTCATGCCGGCTCATCCTCATCCATTGCGGACGATGTGATCAGATCGCGTTTAACATCGGGGCGCGCCAAAAGCGCATCAATCCGCGCTGCGCCATCCAGACGATGATCAATGCGATAGCGCAGATCGGGCGCAAATTTCAAATTGACGGTTTTAGCAATCTGATGACGCACGCTCTTGTGGTGCCGTTTCAGCGCCTCCAAGACCTGTTTTTCAAGGGCTTGATCATGCAAGACCAGATAGACCGTCGCCAATTTCAAATCTGGCGTCATTTCCACTTCAGGAATTGTAATAAAGGCCTTGGTAAAAATATCATCTGCAAGATCACCACGCGCCAAAAGCGCTGTCAGCGCATGACGCACCAATTCAGCAGCCCGCAATTGGCGTTGCGAAGGACCGGACGAGGGGGGACGAGAAGGAGCCATGTTCAACACCTCGGGCCGGGATTGGACCGGCGTTCAAGGACAAAGAGGATCCGCTGCAATCCCAGCGGATCCGTGCGATAAAATGGGTCTTACAGCGAGCGACGGACTTCCTCAACCCGATAGCATTCGATGATATCGCGCTCGCGCAAGTCTTGATAATTCTCGAACGCCATGCCGCATTCTTGGCCCGACCCCACTTCTTTGACCTCGTCTTTGAAGCGTTTGAGGGTCGACAATTTGCCTTCGTGAATCACCACATTGTCGCGGATCAGGCGCACGCTGGCACCGCGCTCGACACGGCCATCTTGCACCAGACATCCGGCGACCTTGCCGACTTTCGACACCGCGAAGACCTGCAAGATCCGTGCTTCGCCCAAACGCTCTTCGCGCAGGGTTGGCGCCAACAGACCAGACATGGCCTGCTTAATATCATCCACCAGATCATAGATGATGTTGTAATATCGGATTTCGATACCATCGCGTTCGGCCGCTTCACGCGCTTCTTTATTCGCCCGCACGTTAAAGCCGATCACCACCGCATTGGATGCCGCCGCCAGCGTGATATCACTTTCATTGATCCCACCGACCCCGGCATGCATCACCCGCGCCATGACCTCATCATTGCCGGCCTTGTCGAGTGCGCCGATAATGGCTTCGACCGAGCCTTGCACATCGCCCTTCACCAGCAAGGTGAATTCCTTGCGGCCCGCGGTTTTGAGTTGGCTCATCATATCCGCCAAGGTGCCACGCGCTGTGCCTGCCCGTGCGGCGGAGCGTTCACGTTTCTGACGCTGACGATAGGCGGTAATTTCGCGCGCCCGCGCTTCATTTTCCACCACAGCCATCCGATCCCCCGCTTCGGGGGCTCCGCTGAAGCCGAGAATCTCAACCGGCACCGATGGGCCCGCAGCCTCCAGCGTGGCCGCATTTTCTGACAGCAAGGCCCGCACGCGGCCCCATTCAGATCCCGCCACCACAATATCGCCGGGATGCAAGGTGCCCCGTTGAACAAGAACAGTGGCAACCGGTCCGCGCCCGCGATCCAGTTTCGCTTCAATGACTGTGCCTTCCGCAACCCGATCTGGATTGGCTTTCAAATCCAAAACTTCGGCCTGCAGCGCAATCATTTCTAATAGCTTGTCGAGATTGCGGCGTTCTTTCGCAGAGACTTCCACTTCAAGGGTTTCCCCACCCATGGATTCAACCTGCACTTCATATTGCAACAATTCCGTCCGCACGCGCTCTGGATTTGCGCTCGGCTTATCGATCTTGTTGATGGCAACAATCATCGGCACTTTGGCCGCTTTCGCGTGATTGATCGCCTCAATCGTCTGCGGCATCACACCATCATCAGCAGCCACCACCAAAATCACGATATCGGTCACTTTGGCACCGCGTGCCCGCATCGCGGTAAAGGCCGCATGGCCGGGCGTATCGATGAAGGTAATTTTGCTGCCTAAAGGCGACACGACTTGATAGGCGCCGATATGTTGGGTAATCCCACCCGCTTCGCCGCTCACCACATTGGTTTGCCGCAAAGCATCGAGCAAGGATGTTTTCCCGTGATCGACATGGCCCATGATGGTGACAACCGGCGGCCGCGTGACCAGATGGATGTCATCATCCCCGGTATCAAACAGGCCTTCTTCAACATCGGATTCAGCAACGCGTTTAACCGTATGTCCTAATTCTTCCGCAACCAATTGTGCGGTATCCGCATCAATCACATCGGTGATTTTGACCATCTGACCTTGCTTCATCAGAAAGCGGATCACATCCACCGCGCGTTCCGCCATCCGATTGGCGAGTTCTTGAATCGTGATCGTTTCAGGGACCACCACTTCGCGCGAAATTTTCTCTTTCGGCTCATCGGAAACATGGCTCTTGAGACGTTGCACGCGCCGACGGAACGAGGCCAATGAACGGGTGCGTTCTTCATCCTCACCACTGGTTGCCGCAGAAACGGTCAACCGACCCCGCCGCCGATCATCGGTGTTACGGGTACGCTCTGGTTTAGGGGCCACCGCCGGACGGGCACCGCCGCCGGGACGCCGCACCATTCTGGTTTCTTCATCCTCATCCAGACGCGCCCGACCCGTTCCCGGTGCCACAGCAGACAAGCCCGGACGGCGCGGCGCCGTGGTTGCGGCCGCCTCTGGGATCGATGGGCTACGCGGAGCCGGTTTGGATTTAGGGGCTGCCTCCGATGAGGCCGGCATATCCCCCAAACGTTTCTGCGCGGCTTCCTCAGATTTACGACGCACTTCGTCTTCGCGCCGATGCCGATCATCTTCCTCTTTCTGACGTGCTGCGGCCGCTTCTCGTTCTTTGCGATCCCGCGCCTCACGCTCGGCCCGCACCTTGGCTTCCTGTTCCGCCTGGGCGCGTTCCTCAACTTCCCGTTTGCGGGCTTCGACCAAAGCGACAGCACGCGCATCGCGCTCATCATCCGTCAAGGTCCGCAAGACAACGCCGGACCCACCCCGTTGGGCAGCAGACGGTGCGGCAGCATCCCCGCGCGCTTGATTAAAGCGTCCGGTGGCCGATTTGCCAGCTGCTGCGGCTGGAGCAGGCGCAGCGGGAGCAGGAACTGGGGCTTCAACCTTAGCCTCTGGCTTGGCTTCGCCCGGTCCCACGACGCGGCGTTTGACTTTCTCGACCACCACCGCTTTCGTGCGGCCATGCGAGAAGCTTTGACGCACCACCCCTTGTTCAACGGGTCGTTTCAACGACAACGTCTTGGTCGGGGCATGCAGCGTTTTTTCGCCTTTGGTCTTGTCGTCCGTCATTCCGCGGTGATCCTTGCGGTTTCATTCGTTTCAATCATGAGCGGCTGCCAATCCGTTTGCCCAGAAGCAACCGGCTCATCAGCCAGGTAATCGTCCAAACGCTGCACCGATGCAAGTGCGGCGCGCGCTGCGGATCCGTCCATCAGGGCTGCATGTATCACATGCGAGCGTCCGAAAGCCAAACCCAAATCCTCTGAATTCAAGCGCAAATAGCATGGAATGGCGGATTTATGATCCGCTGTGATGCTTTTCACGAGATTAACAAGTCTGTTTCGGCCATCATCCGCCCCATCCATCGCCTCGATCAAAGCGAGGGGACGTCCCGAACGCAACAGACTCTCCACCTTCATAAAGCCTGCAACCGCCTGCCCGGCTTTATTGGCCAGACTGAGCGATTCGCGCGCCCGCTGGCGCAGCAAAGCACTGACATGCACCGGCAAGTCCGGATCAACCTGCAGATCGGTTTTCAAAGCGCGTTTGAACAGGCCTTTGCGAACCGCCTCGGCAACGATCTCCCGACGCGCGGTCACCCAGGCACCGCGTCCCGGCAGCTTATGCTTGAGATCAACCACAAGCAGACCATCGGGCGCCCGCACAAAGCGCATCAATCCAGCAGGATCTTGGCTGGCACGCGTGACAATGCACCGGCGCTCGGAGCCGGACTCTGTCTCATCACGATGCAGATGTTTGATCATCAAAACAGCCAAAACCTTGTTGAATAAACCGTCGTCACATCCTTATACCACACATCCTCAGATGAGGCCCTTAATGGGCCTCTTCCTCGGCATCCTGTGTGGCCGGAGCCTCAATCCATCCCGCCAAAACACGGGCATGCATGATCATGGCTTCCGCATCTTCACGCGAGAGTTCAAAGCCATCAAGGAAACCGGAATGGCGCACGCTTTCACCATTTTGGCGCTCGCTCCAGCCGGTCAGATCATCGGTCGCACAGCCGGCCAAATCCTCAACCGTTTTGACGTCATTCTCACCCAAGGCCACCAGCATCGCGGTTGACAGACCCTCGACCTGTTTCAAGTCATCCTCAACGCCAAGCGCCTTACGCTTGTCATCAAGTTCTGCCTCCAACCGATCAAGATAATCTTGCGCACGCCGCTGAATTTCCTGCGCCGTATCCTCATCAAATCCTTCAATGGAGGCCAGTTCTTCCGGCGCCACAAAGGCCAATTCGTCAACCGAACGGAACCCTTCGGAGGCCAACAACTGACCGACTGTTTCATCGACGTCCAAGGCTTCCATAAACAGGCCAGTCCGCTCGACAAATTCTTTTTGACGACGCTCAGATTCTTCCGCCTCGGTCAGGATATCGATATCCCATCCCGTCAATTGTGAGGCGAGCCGCACATTTTGTCCGCGCCGACCAATCGCCAGCGATAATTGCTCATCCGGCACCACGACTTCGATGCGCTCGGCATCTTCATCCAACACCACCTTGGCTACTTCGGCCGGTTGCAAGGCATTGACGATAAATGTCGCCACATCAGGAGACCAAGGAATGATATCAATTTTCTCACCTTGCAACTCACCCACCACGGCCTGAACACGTGATCCCCGCATCCCAACGCAAGCACCGACCGGATCAATCGACGTATCACGGGAAATCACCGCGATTTTGGCCCGCGATCCGGGATCCCGCGCCACGGCTTTCACCTCAATAATGCCGTCATAAATTTCCGGCACTTCCTGCATGAACAATTTCGCCATGAATTGCGGATGGGTGCGGGACAAGAAAATTTGCGGGCCCCGCTGCTCGCGCCGCACGTCATAGAGATAAGCACGAATGCGATCGCCGGGCCGGAACATTTCACGCGGAATCAAATCATCGCGACGCAAAATAGCCTCACCGCGGCCCAAATCGACAATCACAT
>CAWUMW010000090.1:0-8734 GCA_963923415.1 uncultured Hyphomicrobiales bacterium
TCCGATCTTTTACACTATATTTGCAGCCAGGAGAAGCAATCAGATGTCCATTGAAGCGCGGTTGAAAGAAGAAGGCTACCATTTGCCCCATGCTGCTGCACCGGTTGCCAATTATGTTGGTGCGGTTCGGACTGGCCATTTGGTGATTGTGTCGGGGCAATTATGTTTTGATCATCACGGCAAACTCTCTCCAGAATTTAAGGGCAAGCTGGGTGCGGGGATTGAATTGGAAACCGGACAACAGGCAGCGCGCTTATGCGCTCTCAATATTCTTGCGCAGGTTAAAGCGCTGACCGGTTCGCTCGAGAGCATTCAACGCTGTGTGAGACTGGGCGGCTTTATCAATGCCACGCCCGATTATGACCAGCTCCCCCAAGTCATGAATGGCGCATCTGATTTTATGGTTTTGGCGCTGGGTGATAAGGGACGGCATGCGCGCTCAACCATTGGTGTGGCGCAGTTGCCGATGGATGCCTGTGTTGAAGTCGAAGCGATCTTTGAAATCACTGCTTAACGATGCCTGCTCGCTTCACGCTTCGGTCTTGTTCCTCGCTTACTGAGCTTGCTGCCGATGATTGGAATCGTCTCGCGGGGCATGACAACCCTTTTGTAAGCTATGGGTTTTTATCCGCATTAGAGCATTCCAACTGTGTGGGCCAACGCAGTGGTTGGCAGCCGCTTTATCTGTTGTGTTATGATGAGCAAGATCAGCTTGTTGGAGCAACACCGAGTTATGTGAAATCACATTCGCAGGGCGAATATGTGTTTGATCAAGGATGGGCGCAGGCCTATGAACGGGCTGGCGGGGTCTATTATCCGAAATTGCAAATATCGGTTCCCTTCACACCCGCAACAGGGCCCCGCCTTTTAACGCTCGCTGATAGGCAGGATGTTAAACAGGCGCTTGCACAAGGCTTGCAGGAGCTGTGCCACCAGTTAGATTTTTCTTCAGCGCATGTTACATTTGCCAATCCGCAGGACCATGCAGTTTTAACGCAACAAGGATGGTTGGCGCGTCATGATGAGCAATTCCATTGGTTTAATCAGGGCTATGCGAGTTTTGATGATTTTTTAAATCAGTTGCAATCGCGCAAGCGTAAGCTGATCCGCAAAGAACGTGCGAGCGCTGTTGAAAATGGGATCACGATTAAACGCGTGACGGGATCAGACCTCACAGAAACGGTGTGGGATATTTTCTATGAATTTTATATGGAAACGGCGTCACGCAAATGGGGGCGGCCTTATCTCAACCGGGATTTTTATTCTTATCTTGGAGCTGCTTTAAAAGATCAAATCGTGTTGATGATCGCCTATCGTTCAGAACGACCGATTGCCGGAGCGATTAATTTCATTGGCTCTGATACGCTTTATGGGCGGCATTGGGGCGCGCTTGAACATCATCCGTTTTTGCATTTTGAAGTGTGCTATCATCAAGCCATTGATTATGCCATTGAACATGGTTTGAAAAAGGTTGAAGCCGGGGCACAAGGCGAGCATAAATTGGCACGTGGCTATCAACCCGTGACCACCAAATCGGCGCATTATATTGCCGATCCGGCCCTCAGAAAAGCTGTTGCTGACTATTTGCAACACGAACGCCATGATGTTGCGGCCTATCATGCAGCGCTTGAAGATCACGCACCGTTTCGTAAAATTAACATCACCCCACAATCCCAACATGATATCGAGGAGTAACCTATGTCCGCGCCTTCAGCCTATGACTCCAATAATATTTTTGCGAAAATTTTGCGCGGTGAATTGCCTTGCGAAAAAGTCTATGAGGATGACACTGTCTTGGCCTTTATGGATATTATGCCACGTGCGGATGGCCATGTTCTTGTCATTCCCAAAACACCGGCGCGCACGATCATCGATATCGATGCGGCATTTTTAGCTGCCATGATGCCAAGTGTTCAAAAAGTCGCCCGCGCTGTGCATTATGGCATGCAAGCCGATGGGCTAACCCTGCAGCAATTCTCTGAGAGCGCGGGCGGACAAGTGGTGTTCCATTTGCATTTTCATATTCTGCCTCGTTGGGACGGTGTTAAGTTGCGTCCGCATACAGGGGAAATGGCAAACAAAGACGTGCTCGCTGCCCATGCGGCACGCATCCGTGCTGCATTCTAAGGGATCATTGTCGCCTGATAAGTATGAGAGGGGCGAATGGATTAAGGGGTGCTGTATAGAACAGAACCGATTAAAATGATTTCTCCAACTGCAACGCCGATTAAAACAGAGCGTTTCGCCAGCATGAAGACAACAAAGGAGATGCAAATTGCCCCCATGCGCCCCCATAAAGGCGCCATGGCCAATACACCGGATGGATTGGCCAACAACTTGGCCACGACGCCAGCCAATAAGGCTGTCGCCACAAAGCGCACCCATTCAAACACTTCTGACTGGTTGGAAATGCGCCGGGCTAGTAAAACCCCGCCAACACGCCAAAGGCCTGTTGGCACAGCGGCAACAAGAAACAAAGTGAGATATTGCTGCATCATGTCGACAAGACCCGTCATGATGACAACACGCCTTGATGAGGACGCAACCGTCTTTTTAACAGATAGGCACCTGTGCCGCCCAAAACACCAATGACCAGCAAATCAAATTCAGGCCCAACCCAAGCGGAGGCCACAGGCTCTAAAAATAAACCTGACGCAATGGCCAGCCAATCAGCCGCATTGCGCGCACCAGCGCAGATCGAGCAGGTAAAGAACACAGGGGTCAGAAACAACAAGCCCGCTGCAAAAGCAGGCGGAACACTATTGCTCAGGACAAAGCCTAATCCGGTTGAGAGCATTGATAACAGGATGCAGCATCCACCAAATCCAAGATAATAATCGACACGATAGGGTTCAGGAATAGCGGGTAAACGTCTGAGATTTTCTGCCCAGACCGTAACAGATGCCATGTGACCAATGATCAACTGCAAGGCTAACGTATGTTCTTTATAGCGCAACAGCGGCATCAGAGCCATGGTCATCGGCAGAAAGCGCATGGACGAGAGTGCGATGACAAAAGCCAAGGCTGGCAGTGCCATGCCTTGAGAAACACCACTAAAAAATAAAACCTGTGCCGGGCCAGCCCAGACAAGGAGCGTTGAGGCCATGGCGGAATCAACCGAATAGCCAACCGCTTGCGCAAGCGGGCCAACGCTCAACAAAGAGGCAGCAACAACCCAGGCCGGCAAGCTCAAGGCATCAAGTGCGCCACGCATCCAATAGGATTTAACACGGGGGGTCTGAGCGTCATCAGTTTGGAACACGAAAACCCCTTTAGGGCAGTTTGATTTGTTGCCCTAATAAAGGCAGCAGCATGGATCCAAACCGCTCTTTAATTTCTAAACCGGACCAGACAAGTCCCCATACGATCAAGGGAACAACAATCCAGCCGACAATTTCTTCCTGACGCAGTCGTCGTCTCCGGCGGATCTGGCGGCGCGATAGGATTTTAACTTTTTGCGTGGGTGAAGACGGGGTTGCGTTCATGTCGGTTCATCAGCCGGAGGTTTTTTCAAAGGCAATTTAGGAACGGTTTGAACCGGACTAGTCACGCTTTTAGAAGGCTTGGTTGAAACTTTTTCTGGCGTTGATTGTGTCGGTGTTTTTTTGGTCGCAGTTTGGCGTGGTGCTTTCGCCTTTGGCTTCGCATTTTTCTTTGTAATTTCTTTTTCAGGCTTTGGCATGATGCGCTGGTCATCATATTCAAAGCCAATTTTTTGATTGCCTTGATCCTGTGTTGAAGCGGACTGAGACGCTTCAACTAATGTGACACGCACATGTCCCCCCTCTTTGAGGCGACCAAATAATAATTCATCGGCCAAGGGTGTTTTGATATCTGATTGGATCAAACGCGCCATAGGTCGCGCGCCCATGGCTTCATCATAGCCATGATCAATCAGCCAATCACGGGCCTCATCTGTCAAGGCGATTGACACTTTGCGCTCAGCCAATTGTCCATCGAGTTCGGCAATAAATTTATCAACCACGCGGGCAATGGCTTCACGCTGCAAAGGCGCAAAGGATATAATTTTGTCGAGCCTGTTTCTAAATTCAGGAGCAAATAAGCGATTGATTGCTTCTTGATCATCCCCTTCCCGCTTGCTGCGGGTAAAGCCCATGGGGGCGCGCGCAAGATCAGCTGCCCCGGCATTGGTTGTCATGATCAACACGACATTGCGGAAATCAATCTGCTTGCCATTATGATCAGTCAACTTGCCGTGATCCATCACCTGCAACAAAATATTAAACAGATCAGGATGTGCTTTTTCTACTTCGTCTAACAGCAACACGCAGTGGCGATGTTGATCAACGCCATCCGTTAACAATCCACCTTGATCAAAGCCCACATAGCCGGGCGGCGCACCAATCAAGCGGGAGACCGTATGCCGCTCCATATATTCGGACATATCAAAGCGTAGCAATTCAACGCCAAGACTTTTTGCAAGTTGCCGCGCGACTTCTGTTTTGCCAACCCCCGTGGGGCCTGCGAATAAATAATTACCAATTGGCTTTTCAGGATCACGCAATCCCGCCCGCGCTAATTTGATTGCCGAAGTCAATGCGGAAATAGCTTGATCTTGCCCATAGACAACGCGCTTGAGCGTTTCTTCCAAATGTTGCAACACGGTTGCATCATCTTTAGAAACCGTTTTGGGCGGAATTTTTGCCATCGTCGCAATGGTGGCTTCGATCTCTTTGATGCCGATTGATTTGCGACGCTTATGCGCTGGAAGAAGCATTTGCGATGCGCCACTTTCATCAAGCACATCAATCGCTTTATCAGGCAGTTTGCGATCATTGATGTAGCGTGCAGACAACATCACCGCTGCTTCGACCGCTTCATTGGTAAAGCGAATTTTATGAAAATCTTCGTAATAGGGTTTGAGGCCTTTTAAAATTGCAATGGCATCGGGCAGCGAGGGTTCTGCCACATCAATCTTTTGAAACCGGCGCACCAAGGCCCGATCTTTTTCAAAAAATTGGCGATATTCCTTATAAGTTGTTGAGCCGATGCACCGCAAAACCCCTTGCGCGAGAGCCGGCTTGAGCAGATTGGAGGCATCCATCGCTCCGCCCGATGTCGCACCAGCTCCAATCACCGTATGAATTTCATCAATGAATAAGATCGCTTTGGGGTGCTGTTCGATTTCTTTCATCACCTGTTTAAGGCGTTCTTCGAAATCACCGCGGTAACGCGTGCCAGCAAGCAAGCTGCCCATATCTAACGCGTAAACCGTTGCACCTTGGAGCACATCAGGCACTTGTTTGCGCTCGATCATCAAGGCCAAGCCTTCGGCTATTGCTGTTTTACCAACGCCCGGATCACCGACGAATAAGGGATTATTTTTTTGGCGGCGGCACAGAACCTGAATGGTGCGTGCCACTTCATTCGTGCGACCAATTAACGGATCAATCCGTCCATCACTTGCCTTGCGGTTTAGGTTGACACAATAGGCATCCAAGGCCTCGACTTTGCGATCCCCTTCCCGTCCCTCTTGATGACGGGTGCGTTCGCCTAAATCATGCTCATCTTCGCCCGGATCATTAGCGCCACGGGGGATTCGGGCTTGACCGCGTGCCCCCCCTTTGGCGATGCCATGGGAAATATAATTAACCGCATCATAACGGGTCATATCCTGTTCTTGCAGGAAATAAGCAGCATGGCTTTCACGCTCAGCAAAAATTGCCACCAAGACATTAGCGCCTGTAACTTCCTCACGGCCTGAGGACTGAACATGAATAACCGCGCGCTGAATGACCCGTTGAAACCCGGCCGTGGGTTTGGCGTCATCACCATCATGGCTGACGAGACTTGCTAAATCTTCATGTAGATAGTGGGTTAAATTACGTTGTAATAAGCTGATATCGACACTGCAGGCACGCATGACAGAGATGGCGTCTTGGTCTTCCGTGAGGGCCAAAAGAAGATGCTCAAGGGTTGCAAATTCATGGCTTTGCTCATTCGCCAAAGCCAATGCCCGATGCAGAGCTTGTTCGAGATGGAGGGAAAATGACGGCATGTGTCCTTAACCTTCACGATTTTTCCATCACGCATTGGAGCGGATGTTGATGCTTGCGGGCAAAGTCCATCACCATAGTCACTTTTGTCTCAGCCACTTCATAGGTAAAAATACCGCATTGTCCCACCCCGTTCTGGTGGACATGCAACATGATTTCGGTCGCTTCCTCAATGGATTTGTTAAAAAACCGCTCTAAGACATGCACAACAAATTCCATCGGCGTATAGTCATCATTGAGTAACAAGACTCTATAAAGATTAGGTTTTTTTGTTTTGGTGCGGGTCAATAATAATGTCCCTGATCCTTGGTCTCCGCCTTTGTCCGCATGTTGGGACAAGCGCGGGCGCAAATCGTCCCCACCGTTGGCGCGCCCAAAAGGGTGGGCAAACGGTTGAACGCTAAGCGCGTGAAGCACAGGGGTCAGGGGCGCGTGAGGCATCAGGATCCAGAGCAGAAAATGAATACAAATCAGAATGTAAGGTGCAAGGGGCGGTTAAACCAGTCCCCTGTCCTAGAAAATTCACTTTTGCTCAAATGCTTCAATGCAAAAAACCCGGCGCTAGCCGGGTTTTGATATTCTTATCAGAGACTTATCTCAAAATCCGATGGTCAAAGCCGATGCTCTGAGGGGTGAGAGGATTTTACAACCCTGCCCTGAAGGCCACAGGCTTTGAGAAGGTCTTGATTATTTGGAAGCCTTAGCGACTGCTGCTTCGAACGGCTTAACAGCGTCCTTAGCAATCGAGGAGAGAACTTCGCCAACTTTGGTCGAATAAGCGACAAAGTTTTCATATGAAGACTTTGAATAAGCGGTCTGAATTTCGAAAACCTTGTCGAGGCTCTTTGCAGAAGCCAGCTTTTCAACGACTTCGGTGCCGTCTTGGAAAGCTTTTTTCGAATAATCAGTGGTTTCAGAAGCCAATGCTTGAACATTTTTAGCTGTATTGCCGAGGTTAGCAATGGCAGCTTCAAAGTTGGACTTGCCGAGCTTTTGCATTTCTTCAAATTGTGCGTACATGAGGATAACTCCAAGAGTGGATGCGCCAACGGGCCGGAAATTACTTGTATTGCAATGGTCTGGAGAAAAGTTTTAACACAGTCCCCCAAAGCCCGAGCCCCGTCTGTGGTGCTCGATAGCGCCAATATATGCATTGCACAAAATAAGTCAATAAAAATGTTGCGGTGCAAAATAATTATTTTCGAGCCCCGTTAACCGCACGGTAACTCAGACTTTTTATGGTCCGAATGCCCAAAGAGAGCGGCTGATTCTGCTGTCGCTTTCTTTTGTGAACTAGCGGGATGTCGGACGCATGACTTGGTATTCTTTGACGGCAGCGCGTATCTCTCAGGCTGCGCTTTTCGGGTTGATCCTCTTTTGTAGCCTGTTTTTTAATGCGTCCTCTGTTCTTGCTCGGTCGCGTCCACAAGTTGGCGGCTATGCCCCTCCCACGGCGCAGATTGTTGTCGATGCCAAAAGCGGCAAAGTTTTATATGCCGAAAACCCGGATTCACCGCGTCATCCCGCCTCTATTACCAAGGTGATGACGCTCTATTTGTTATTTGAACAATTAGAGCGCGGCAAAATGTCTTTGCAAAGCGAGTTGAAAGTCTCGGCTTTTGCACAGCGCCAAGCGCCTTCTAAATTAGGCGTGTCATCGGGTGAGACGATTTCAGCCGAAGATGCCATTAAGGCCATTGTGACCCGCTCAGCCAATGATGTGGCGGTGGTGATTGCCGAAAATATTGGTGGCTCTGAGGCAAATTTTGCACAGTTGATGACCAAGAAAGCTCGTGCGCTTGGCATGATGCATACGGTTTATCGGAATGCGTCTGGCCTGCCCGATCCTGGACAAATCACCACAGCGCGCGACTTAGCGATTCTGGGCCGTGCGATTCAAAGTCGCTTTCCGCAATATTATCCTTATTTTGCCATGAAGGGTTTTTCCTATGATGGCGACTATATCGGCAACCATAATAAATTGCTTGGTCGTATCGAAGGGGTTGATGGAATTAAAACGGGCTTTACCCGCACATCTGGTTTTAATTTGCTGACATCAGCGAAACTGGATGGACGCCATATTGTTGCTGTCGTCATGGGGGGACGGACGGGGGCACAACGCGATAATCAGATGGCGCGTTTGGTCGAGACCTATCTGCCACGCGCAACCACAGGAGGCTCCCTTCCCGTTGTCGCAGAAGCGGATCGGGACAACGCCCCCCTTACCACCGGTTCGGTCTCTCACAAAGACCCCGTCTCCACCAAAGCCGCAGCGCAAACCTTAACGCGCGTGACGGCTCAGGCCAAACCTCAATCAAACCTTCAAGCTCCCCCCTCTGCTTCTTGGAAGGTTTTAGTGGGTCAAGCCCACAGCGCTAAAGAAGCGCAGGCTCTCGCACTCAAAGCACGGGAAAAATCCAAAGGGGTTTTGGCGAAGGCCAGCCCCTCAACAACCTCTGCCATTGTGCATCACAAGACGATTTACAAAGCGCAATTTACAGGCTTGTCGCAACAGGATGCGGCCAGTGCTTGCAAATATCTCAAATCAACGGGGCTGGCATGTCAGGCGACACGAATTTAATCCAGTTAAATATTGCGCCCAAGAAGGGCCTTGCGCGCCCTGCGCGCAAGCCGATTGCTTTGTTAACTGAGCAACCGGTCTCGGGCCTGATTGACCCGCGCCGCAAGATACGTCGACCCCCCCTGATCGGGATGGA
>CAWUMW010000091.1:0-8682 GCA_963923415.1 uncultured Hyphomicrobiales bacterium
CCGTATTGCCACTATCCGCCGCCACATAAAGCGTATGTGTTCCAACCGATAAATTCCCTGTGGCGATAAAATCAATCGGCGAATATTGCCACATATTAGCACTCAATGACCCGAAACTATTGGTGCCATATGCATTGCTTGAGGTGGGGATAGTGTCGATCGCATAAGCCACCTTACTGGCTGCAGCGCTGGCTGTTCCTGAATTTTTCAAATTATAGGCAAAGACAAATGTGTCGCCTTGGACAATCGAATTGCTATAGGAGGAAAGCCCGGTAATCGTCAGATCTGCTGCCCCTGAGGGAGACGGCGTGGTCACCGTAAAGCTGGTTGAATACGCATTATTGCTTTCATTGCTTTCGGCAACGATATTATTGGCATCCGCCATTAAAGTCAGCGTATGCGCTCCGGCGGATAATCCAGCGGTCGAGATGGAGCCTGAGCCAAGGCTGAAACCACCCGCGGCTAGGCTTGCTGTTGCGAAACTGCCTTTCACCACACCATCAATCGCATAGCTCGTCGTGCTGGCTGCAGCTGCAGCGGTGCCAATATCGGCGATTTGATAGGTAAAGCCCAACATAGAACCTTGCAGGACACTGGACGCATTGGTGTTCAAGCTGCTGACAATCAAATCAGCACTGGTTGGAGCTGTCACTGAGAAAATGAAGCTATTTTGATTATTGGCCTCATTGCTTTCAACAACCACATTATTCGCATCCGCCAATAAAGTCAGTGTATGGGTGCCAACCGACAAGCCCGTGGTGGAAACCGTGCCTGATCCCGTGCTGGCTGCGCCTGCCGCTAGGCCCGCAGTTACAAAACTGCCTTTCACCACACCATCAATTGCATAGCTGGTGGTGGTGGTGCCTGCTGAAGCCGTTCCGATATCGGCAATCTGATAATTAAACGTCAAGGCATTGCCAAGCGTCACACTGGCCGCACTGGTGCTCAGACTGCTGACTATCAGATCAGGGCTTGAAGGGGCTGTGACCGAGAAAGTGAAGCTATTTTGATTATTCGCTTCATTGCTTTCAACAACCACATTATTCGCATCCGCCAATAAAGTCAGCGTGTGGCTGCCAACCGTTAATCCGGTGGTAGAGAAAGTGCCAGATCCGTTGCTTGTTGCACCGGCGGCTAGACCTACGGTAGCAAAACTACCTTTCACCACCCCATCAATTGCATAGTTGGTGGTACTGCTGCCTGCTGAAGCCGTGCCAATATCGGCAATTTGATAAGTGAAGGTCAAGGCATTGCCAAGCGTAACACTGGCAGTACTGGTGCTCAGACTGCTGACAACCAGATCAGGGCTTGGGGCCGCCGTCACCGTAAAAGTGAAGCTGCTTTGATTATTCGTCTCATTGCTTTCGCTGATCACACCACCACTATCGGCGGCCAAGGTGAGCGTATGAGATCCAACACTTAACCCACTGGTGGAGATCGAACCTGTTAAGGTTGTCGACGCATTGGCGGCCAGCGCTGCAATCTGAGCTGTGCTCATTAGGGCACCATCCACCATCACAGTGGCCGAACTGGCGCCTGCTGCGGCCGTGCCTATATCGCTCACTGTATAAGTAAAGTTTAAATTCGTGCCCTGCACCACCGATGTCGTGGCTGGTGAAAGCGCCGCGATTGTCAAATCAGGCAATTGGGGAGCGGTTGATCCAACCAGTGTGAAGCCCATCACATCAAGCGTGCGCAAATCCACCTTGGTCAGCGCATTGGACCCCGATGACAGATAGGCATTATTTGGATCATTGAGAGTCAAATTATCCGAATACCAATCCCCGAGATCAGAGCTCAGCGCATAATGAGCCAGCACGGTTTTGCCGCCGTCAACCGAGAAATATTGCAGGGCTGAGGTCGAGGCCTTGGTGCCGTCATCCGCAAACACACCAGGTGCGGAAAATCGCATCAGATCAAGCACGCTCACATCCCCGCCATAGGTAGGCGAGGCCCAACCCGAATTCCGCCCCATCGCATGCGAGATTTCATGCAAGGCAGCCGCGATCAGATCCGCACTAGGCCAGTTGGTGGCAAAGCCGACAATGCCATCAAGCGCGGTGCTCGTTGCAGGCGTCAAGCCAAAGGCTTTCGCTTGCGCGCCAGCCACATCATAAGACACAGACCCATAGGGGCTTGTTGCCGGCAATGCTGCGATGGACGATAAATCATCAGCACTGGTGGCAGCGGCAGTTAATTCTTGCTTGATGCTGGCATAGCTTTGATAGATATCGCCCATCGTGCCGCCTTGGGCAGAATTGGCTGGCACAGGAGATGAATAGCCCCCCACATAGCCGCCAATCTCACCCCAGCCCACCGCAATATTCACCGTTATCGGTGTGATGATATATTGCTCCAATAAAGATGCTGCCGCTTGAATCGCTGTTTTGAAGGTTGAGGGTGCGCTGTTAACACTTGCATCCCACACCAGATTGATGTGAAAGGGCGAGGTGGCTTGCACAGTGGTGGTTGTCGAGGATGAAGTGCTGGTGCTGCTCCCGGTGAGGGCCGCGACCCGCGCGGCCAGACCATCCGACACCGAGGCGAGCAATTCCAAATATCCGCCATCGCCTAAAAGGGACCCGCTGGCTTGTTCCTCATCAAGAGGGACCAATTGCGGCGCCATGCCGCCCCCCATCAAAGATTGCAAAGCCTGATTAACCAAAGCCCCTGCCGCATCCCGCCCCGATGACAAAGAGAGGTTGAGGCTGGCTAAAGCGGCATTCACATCAGAGGCAGCACCAGAAACTGTTTGGGCGACTGAGGCAGTCTGTAACAAATCGCTGACGGTAGAATGAGCCTGCATGCGCTCAGCCTGGGCAAAGGCCTGCTCGTTCAATTGGATGCCAAGCCCTTGCAAAGTATTTTGGACGGGCATGGCCTCCAAAGAAGCCGTACTGGATCCATCTTGCCCAGAAGAAGCAGGGAACGCGTCAGACGTCTCAGCGGGGGCAAACTCACCCAAGCCCCGGGCTGGTTCAAAGGCGAAGCCTGCCGACATTTTATCGGATTTCATTTGACTCAACATGGCAGACCATCTCGCTTATTCAGAGATTTTCAAAGAGGCAGTGCACACTTCGACACGACAATTAAAACGGTCAGACAGGCTTAATCTATACTGAAACCAGCCAAAAAGATCGCAAAATCTTGCACCCGCCTGCATTTTATGGGCACGGCCTTGATGGTTTTTTCCTATAAAACAAGACAGCTTGGACGTGACAACAAAAGCACAGTCTCAAAGCCTGCTTTGTATTCAATCTGCACTATTTTAGCGTTCATGCGCAGTTGAACTGATGATCTCCCGCAAGGGAGAGAGCAGATAATCTATGGCGCGTCTTTCCCCTGTTTTGATTTCAACCGTCACCGCCATGCCCGGTTGCAAGGAAATAGCCCCCTGTTCGACATCAATCGCGGTTTTTTCTAGCGCCACATTGATTGGAAACACGAGGGTTTGGGCCGGGGAAAAGGCCGAATTTTGGGCCTGCATGCCCTGCGGGCGCGTGACCGCAGTCGAATCAGCTAAGCCGCTGGCCTCACGCGTATCAACCGCCTCCCGCGAGACTTTATTGACCCGCCCCTTCAGCGTGCCAAAACGCGTAAAAGGAAAGGCATCAACCTTAACAACCGCCTCCTGCCCCGTGGTGACAAAGCCAATATCACTGTTAAGCACCATGGCTTCGATTTCGAGCGGATTGCCGGTTGGGACAACCGTCATCAGCGCCTGCCCACCAGAAACAACCTGCCCCAAAGTGGTGATGGCCAATTGTTGGATCGTGCCATCAATCGGCGCCCGCAGGGTCATATGTTTGCGCTTGTTTTCTAACTTAATCCGCTCTTGAGACAAACGGTCGCGTTTACGCGCGGCTTCGCTGAGTTTTTGATTTTGATCTGCCAAAAATTCATACCGCGCTAAGGATGAACGTTTTTCCAAGGATTGAATCGCGGCTTCGGTTTCCTCCACCTGACCTTCATCGGTGGTGAGGGCTGTCTGCTCGCGCAAATATTCTTGCAAAGCATCAATCACGCGGGCCCGAAACCCTTGTTGCTTGTCATCAATGAATTGGCGTGTATCCACCCGCTCTTTTAAAATCTCAATCAATTGCGTGCGGCTTTTCATTGTCATCCGCAACCGATCAAGCTGGGCACGCTTTTCATTCATTTGCGCATCAAGCGACCGCAAACTGGCATTTAATTGGCCATATTCAGCGCGCATAACGGCTATTTCTCGGCGTTTGACTCCGTCATCCATATCCGGGCCAAATTGCGGCATGGATAAATCAGCCTCAATCTTATTTTCTAAGGCGTGAATCAGATGCGTGCGCCGGATCACTTCCGCTTCTGCCGCCATGAAATCACCACGCACCGCATTGCTCTCTGCGGCAATTTCTGTATCGTCCAATTCGGCGACAATATCATCCGCTTTGACGATTTGTCCGTTCTCAACAAACAACGCGCTCACAATGCCTGTCTCTTGCGGCTGCACTACTTTTGAGCGACCTTGTGGCTGGATTTTGCCTTGCGCAATCGCATAAATATCAAGATGACCAAACCAAGCCCACAACAAAGCCACAGCAAAAGCAAAGCAGATAAACCGGATCAGGCCTTGAGCAATCGGTGACATCGGCGTGTCGATAATCTCAAGGGCGGCGGGTAAGAATTCGCGCTCCTCGTCGCGCCGTTTATCGGCTTTTGTACCGAGCGGGCGCATCATCAAGCGGGCGTGATAAAGGCTTGAGGCCAAACGCCCTAAAGCTTGCAGCATGAAAGCACCGCCAGACCGGAGCGCCCTCAAAGGATGCTTCATTCCTGCTAAAAAAATATCGAACCAAGAAGGCGTGCTCATGCGATGGCCTGCGCCTCCCAGAGGTTAGAATAAAATCCCCCTTGCTTGGCAATCAAGCTGGCATGAGAGCCATCTTCAACAATCTGCCCTTTGTCAATTGTGATAATCCGATCACAATGGCGCACCGCCGCCAAGCGATGCGCAATAATGATCACTGTGCGGCCTTGGCAGATCAAACGCATATTATTTTGAATTTGCCGCTCGCTCTCATAATCAAGCGCACTTGTTGCCTCATCAAAAATTAAAATGCGTGGATTCATGGCCAAAGCGCGCGCAATAGCCAAACGCTGCCGTTGCCCGCCTGACAGATTTGAGCCACGCTCTTCAACAATCGTGTCATAGCCGCGCGGAAGCTGTACAATAAATTCATCCGCACCGGCTAATTTTGCCAAGGCAATCACATGCGTGCGCGGCATTGCCGGATTAGCCAAGGCGATATTGTCGTGGATCGATCGATTGAACAGAATATTTTCTTGCAACACAACGCCGATTTGCCGACGCAAAGACGCCGCATCAGCATAAGAAATGTCAATCCCATCCACCAAAATTTGTCCGCGCGTGGGGCGATACAAGCGTTGCAGCAATTTGGTGAGTGTCGATTTACCAGAGCCTGATGGGCCGACAATCCCAATCACTTGCCCTGCCGGAATATCCAATGCGATGTCTTTGAGAGTATCAGCCCCTTCAGGATGATAGCGAAACGATACGCCCTTTAAAGCGATATCGCCCTTGATCTGTGGCAGGGACATGCTTTCAAAACGCTCGCCTTCGGTTGGGCTGCGCAAAATATCGCCAACCCGATCCACCGACATCAACACCTGTTGTAAATCCTGCCACAATTGCGACAGACGCAAAATCGGTGCTGTCACCTGCCCCATGATCATGTTGAAGGCAATCAGTCCCCCTACCGTCAACTCACCCTCAATGACAGCCTTCGCCCCCACAAATAAAACCAATGCCGTGGTGACTTTACTAATCAATTGAAAAGCATTTTGGCCAATGCTCGATAAATTAACCGCATCAAAAGACGAGCGCACATAATCGGCAAGCCGCTGCTCCCATTGCATACGCACGGCGGGTTCCACCGCACCGGATTTTACGGTTTGAAATCCGATAATCGTTTCAACCAATAATTGCTGTGATGCGGCTCCGGTTTTAAAGCGCTCATCAATCCGATCACGCAAAAGAGGGCGGATTGCAAAAGTTACAATAAGATAAGCCGGGATCGACGCCAAGACAATCCAAGTCAGAACAGGGGAATATAAAAACAAGACACTGATAAAAATCAACGCAAAGGCAATGTCGATGAGAGAGGACAAGCCCTGCCCGGTTAAAAAGGCGCGGATTGTTTCCAATTCCCGCACCCGCGCAACAGTTTGGCCCGCCGCGCGCGTATCATGATAAGAGACCGGCAGACGCAATAAATGATCAAATAATTGCGCGCCGAGTTCTACATCAATGCGGCTGGTTGTATGCGTGAGCGCATAATTACGCAGATAGTTCAAAATCACTTCAAATAAGGACAGTCCAATTAATCCGATCACGATCACGATCAGCGTCGACATGCCCTTATGCACCAGCACTTTGTCAATCACCACCTGAAACAAAAGCGGTGTCGCCAAAGCAAATAGTTGGACAAATAAAGAGGCCAGCAGCACATGGCCCAAGGGCCAACGATATTTGTAAAGGGCCCGTAAAAACCAACCCAAATCAAAACTTCTGACCCCTGATTGAAACAGACCTGATTTCGGTGCGATCAACACGATGTCGCCAGACCACAAAGCAGGGCTTTCCCCCGCTGCCAGATCAAGAATGGCTTTTTGCTGCGGATCAAAGACCCGCAACCGACCATCAGAAAGGCGCAAGGCGGCAACAACGAATTGGCCCGTCTCCAACCGCAACAAAGCGGGCAGAGGAATATGGGCGAGCCGCTCGGCCTCTTGGTGACGTTGTAACCGACTTTTGAACCCCAAACGGCTGGCGATGCGCATCAGATCATCACTGTCACACACCCCCTCTTTCGGGCCCGCGTCATGGATCATCTGGAATAAATCAGCCCGCACCTGATAATGGCCAGCCACAAAAGCCAGACATAAAAGCCCGCTGTCATGAGGGTCTGCGGCGCCCTCCGCTCCGGCAGAAGCCGCGCCTGTTGCTTGCGTGTTTGACGTTACCATTGCATCAATTCTAAGAAGACCGGAGGAAAACTGAGCCGACCCTTCCGGCATTGCATCGGACGAAAGACCCACCTCTCCTTTCGTCGCGCTCACTATAACCGTGCCAGATTTTGTACAGTTTGGACTAGATCAACACGTGAATCAAGCACCTCACATCTGAGCAGGCCATAATGGGCAAAGTGAAGGGGCTCCCTCCTTTCGACATAATAAGTCTATTTTTCAATATGTTATCAAAATTTGAAGAGAAAAGCCCACTCCCATCCATTGGCCAGACAGTTTCCAAATTAGAACCTTGCCAAATAATAGGAAACCCATCAAAATCCGCGCCGAATGTTTTGCATCAGGGTGGGGAAACAATCTCATGAAGAGAAATAAATGGGTCATTCAGGCGTTGATGGTTGGCGCCATGGTGGGAGCGGCTGAAACCAGCTTTGCCGGAGCGTTTGGCTTGCGTGAACAAAGCGCAACGGGACAAGGTCTGTCTTTTGCGGGGGCCGCATCGGGCGGAGCCGGACTGGGCTCAATGTTCTGGAATCCGGCAACAATGACAGATTATCAAGGCATCCAAGCCTCAGTTACCGGCTCGCTCATTCTGCCTTATGCGAAATTAGATATTACAAGTGGCTCTGGTCTTGGCTACACTGCTGCAACCGCTGCTGGTGGCTCCAACAGCAGTGGAAACGAAGGCATGGAGGCTCTGGTGCCTGCCGGATATTTCAGCTGGCAGATCAATAACTCTGTTTGGCTAGGTCTGTCAGTCAATGCGCCTTATGGACTGGCAACAAAGCCGGATGCAAGCTGGAGTGGACGCTATTACAATTCAACAACAAGCTTGCGTACCCTAAACATTACGCCAACTGTTGCTTATAAATTTAACGATGCCTTTTCAGTAGCAGCTGGCGTGAGTTATATGTCTCTCAATGCACGCTATACAGGGGCTATCCCTGTGGTTTCAGCAGGGCCGACTGTGGCCAACCCAACAACTTGGCCTGTTCTTGGAATGGATGGAAGCGGTTCGGCTTGGGGCTTCACACTTGGCGCAACATTCAAGCCAACAACCTCGACTGAAATTGGCCTTGGCTATCGCTCAAGAATGGATGTGGACTTAAATGGAGACTTTCAAGCTGGAGGAGCATATAGCGCTCTTGCTACCCCGGTTAAGGCCTCGTTACCTCTCCCCCAATCTGTTAATTTAGGGATTAAGCAAATCATTAATCCTCAGTGGACTATTCTTGCAGGACTAGAATGGACCAATTGGAGTGTTTTAAAATCTCCGACAGTTATTAACAAAAACACAGGTGGAGTTCATGGAGCTTTTCCAACCGGTATCCCCTTCAACTATCAAGATGGCTGGTATGCTTCTCTAGGGGCAGAGTATAACTGGTCTCCCAATCTGACATTGAGGGGCGGACTTGGCTATGAATGGTCTCCAGTTAAAGATTCCGAGCGATCCGTTCGTTTGCCAGACAATGATCGTTTGTGGACATCATTGGGTTTGGGATATAAATTAAGCGATCAATTAAACCTTGATTTCGGCTATACGCACATCTTCCCGAAATCAACTAAAGTGACGATTAATTCATCAAATAGTAATTATAAACCATCAATAGCACTAGCCGCTTTTTCCAATCTGATTGCCAATGCCGATACGCATATCGACAT